>NZ_JAYGHR010000062.1:16309-202201 GCF_034932365.1 Limnoraphis robusta BA-68 BA1
TAGCGATGAATTTTGTTAAGGTGACGGGCGGGTTTATACAGGTTGTTGCTAACAATTGTAGATTTTCTCTGAACCCGCCCCTACAGAAAACTGTTCCCTAGAAAAAGGATTTTTTGACAATGGTTAGCGATGAATTTTGTTAAGGTGACGGGCGGGTTTATACAGGTTGTTGCTAACAATTGTAGATTTTATCTGAACCCGCCCCTACAGAAAACTGTTCCCTAGAAAAAGGATTTTTTGACAATGGTTAGCGATGAATTTTGTTAATACGGGCGGGTTTATACAGGTTGAAGAGTGACAATTGTAGATTTTATCTGAACCCGCCCCTACAGAAAATTGTTCCCTAGAAAAAGGATTTTTTGACAATGGTTAGCGATGAATTTTGTTAAGGTGACGGGCGGGTTTATACAGGTTGTTGCTAACAATTGTAGATTTTCTCTGAACCCGCCCCTACAGAAAACTGTTCCCTAGAAAAAGGATTTTTTGACAATGGTTAGTTTGAATGAACGTCCAACACTTTCTAACATCACAAATCAACGACCCGACGCACTCGGACGGTTCGGCGCCTTTGGGGGTAAATATGTCCCAGAAACGCTCATGCCTGCCCTCAGTGAGTTAGAAACTGAGTATCATCGCTATATTAACGACCCTGAGTTTAACGAGCGTCTAGAGGGTTTGTTGAAAGATTATGTCGGTCGCCCCAGTCCGCTTTATTTTGCGGAACGACTCTCCGAACGTTATGCTAAACCTGATGGTAGTGGACCGCAAATTTATCTCAAACGAGAAGACCTCAACCACACAGGCGCTCACAAGATTAATAATGCTCTGGGTCAAGCGTTGCTGGCTAAATGTATGGGCAAACAGCGCATTATCGCCGAAACAGGGGCAGGTCAACATGGCGTCGCTACGGCTACCGTCTGCGCTCGGTTTGGTTTGGAGTGTGTGATTTACATGGGGGTACAAGATATTGAACGGCAAGCCCTGAATGTGTTTAGAATGCGGCTGTTAGGGGCAGAAGTTCGTCCGGTTGAAGCGGGAACAGGCACCCTGAAAGATGCAACTTCAGAAGCCATTCGGGACTGGGTAACAAACGTAGAAACGACGCACTATATTCTCGGCTCGGTGGCAGGCCCCCATCCGTACCCGATGATTGTCAGAGACTTTCATGCAATTATCGGCAAAGAGACTCGCGCTCAATGCCTAGAAAAATGGGGCGGTTTACCCGATATTTTACTGGCTTGCGTCGGCGGTGGTTCTAACGCGATGGGATTGTTTCACGAATTTGTCGAAGATGCTGATGTTCGGATGATAGGCGTAGAGGCAGCAGGTGAAGGCGTCGAAACTGACAAACACGCAGCAACGTTAACTCAAGGAAAAATTGGGGTTTTGCATGGTGCGATGAGTTACTTGCTACAAGACAACGAAGGTCAAATTGTTGAGGCTCATTCTATTAGTGCTGGACTCGATTATCCCGGCGTTGGCCCTGAACACAGCTACCTCAAAGATATTGGTCGCGCCGAATATTATAGCGTCACCGACGAACAGGCGTTAGAGGGTTTTCAATTGCTCTCGTCTCTTGAAGGGATTATTCCAGCGTTAGAAACGGCTCATGCGATCGCCTATCTAGACGTTCTCTGTCCGACGCTAACGGGTAGTCCTCGAATTGTTCTCAACTGTTCGGGCCGGGGTGATAAAGATGTTCAAACCGTTATCAAAGCCCTTGATCAGTGACCAGCTTTTACAGTGACCAGTGACCAGTTATCAGTGACCAGTTTTTACAGTGACCAGTTATCAGTGACCAGTTACCAGTAAACAGTGACCAGTGAACAGTTACCAGTGACCAGTTAGCAATCTTGCCTTCTGCCTTTTGCCTTTTGCCTGTTGCCTCTTGCCTTTTCCCTTTTGCATGATTGCCTTTTATGACAACATTAATTTCTCCAAACACTAACATTACTAGACGCCCCAGCGCGTCACCAGTCGCCCCTACAGAACAAAACTGGCCGGAGTTACTGACTCAGCTTTTAGATCGGCGCTCGCTCTCGGTTGAACAGGCCTCTGTTCTCATGCGGGGTTGGCTGACTGAGGAAATTCCGGCGGTGATGTCTGGGGCAATTCTAGCCGCTATTCAGTCGAAAGGGGTTTCGGCTAGTGAGTTAGTCGGTATGGTCAAAGTATTGCGTGAACAGGCGGTTCAGTCGAATTCTCGCCTCGATACTGTCCCGATGATCGACACTTGTGGAACGGGTGGTGATGGCGCCTCCACGTTTAATATTTCCACAGCAGTGGCTTTTGTCGCGGCAGCAGCAGGGGTGAAAGTTGCTAAACATGGCAATCGCTCCAGTTCTAGCAAAACTGGGTCTGCTGATGTATTAGAAGCGCTGGGCATCAATCTGTCAGCGAGTCCTGAACGGGTAGAAGCGGCAGTTGATGAGGTGGGCATTACCTTTTTATTCGCTCCGGGTTGGCATCCGGCGTTTAAGGCGATTATGCCCTTGCGTAAAACGCTGAAAGTTCGCACGGTTTTTAACATACTCGGCCCGTTGCTGAACCCGATGCAGCCCACTGGACAAGTTATCGGGGTTTATGACTCGTCTTTAGTCGAAACGGTTGCTCTGGCTCTCACCCAGCTTAATATCAGCCGAGCCGTTGTTCTACATGGACGCGAAGGCTTAGATGAAGCGGGTTTAGCTGATCTAACCGATGCTGCTTTTGTTAGCAAGACGGACAACGGCCAAGTGGGCGAACACACGATCAATCTTACCGTTCTCTCACCTCAAGATTCTGGCATTCCGATAACCCCGACAGACGCGATCAAGGGTGGCGATGTCAATACGAATGCGGAAATTCTCAAAGCGGTGTTGCAAGGCAAAGGGACACAACCCCAACAGGATGTCGTTGCTCTCAATGCAGCAATGGCGCTCTATGTGGGTGAATCTGTTTCCTACGCGGACAGCATTAGTAAAGGTGTTGCCACCGCTAAAGAGATTTTAGCCAGTGGACTGGCTTGGCAAAAGTTAGAAGAACTCAGTCAATTTTTATGCGATAGTTAACGTCTCAATTACTAATCACAAACAGGAGTCAATTATGATCGTTATTCTCAAGTCCGGTGTTCCCAGTTCTGAAGTTGAAATCATTAGCGAAGCACTCTCCGAACAGTGGAATGTCAAAGTTGAAAAAAGTGTGGGTCAGCATAAAACTGTATTAGGATTAATCGGTGAAACGGCCTTACTCAACAAAGATCAGATTCAAAATATGAATCCCTGGATCGAGCAGGTTGTACGCATTGAAAAGCCTTTTAAACGGGCAAGCCGAGAGTTTCGTCATGGACAAGCGAGTGGGGTGAAAGTCTCCACGCCCAATGGTGATGTTTATTTCGGTGAAGATCATCCGTTGGTGATAGTCGCAGGGCCTTGTTCGGTGGAAAATGAGGAGATGATTGTCGAAACGGCTAAACGGGTTAAAGTAGCCGGGGCTAAGTTTTTACGCGGAGGCGCTTACAAGCCGAGAACTTCACCCTACGCTTTTCAAGGTCATGGTGAAAGTGCTTTAGAGATGCTTGATGCCGCTCGTTCGGCGACGGGGCTGGGGATTATTACCGAAGTTATGGACACGGCTGATTTGCAGGCGGTGGCTGAGGTGGCGGATGTCCTGCAAATTGGCGCTCGCAATATGCAAAATTTCTCTCTCCTCAAAAAAGTTGGCGCTCAAGATAAGCCTGTGTTGCTGAAGCGGGGAATTGCTGCGACAGTAGATGATTGGCTGATGGCGGCTGAATATGTGTTGGCTTCAGGCAACCCTAACGTGATTTTGTGTGAACGCGGTATTCGGACTTTTGATCGCAAGTATACTCGCAATACTCTGGATTTATCGGTGATTCCTGTGTTGCGAACCCTGACTCATTTACCGATTATGATCGACCCCAGTCACGCTACTGGGAAGTCGGAGTTTGTGCTGCCGATGGCAAAAGCGGCTGTTGCGGCGGGTACTGATGCGTTGATGATCGAAGTTCATCCCAATCCCGCTAAGGCGCTCTCTGATGGGCCGCAATCTATGACACCCAATGAGTTTGATGTTTTAGCGGCTGAACTCCTTCCTCAACGAGTTGCTGCCCTCGTTTAAACAAACCCCTGTAGGAGCGGGTTTTTACAGTTTACAGTTTACAGTTTACAGTTTACAGTTTTTACAGTTATTACTGGTCACTGTTGACTGTTCACTGTCTTCACTGGTCACTGTCTTCACTGGTCACTGATAACTGATAACTGATAACTGTATAAACCTGCCCCGACAATACTGCTGAGTGATAACTGAAAAACAGGTAAATATAATGGTGTTTTGTTCAAAATCTCCATCAAAGTTAGAAGATATTGATCGTCAGCTTGTTAAGTTACTCGGAGAACGGATCGCTGCGATCGCTGAAGAGCAAAGTAATCACATGAATTCGGCGGTACTGAAAACGGAGTTAGATCACGCGGGTGTACCGGAGTTTGTTTGGCGCAATTTATTAACCAGTGCGGCGGCTGCGGCGACGATTACTCCCTCTGTTACCGAAGATCTCGGCCGAACCGATTGGCCTCAGCAGGTGACACTGATTGGCGGGACGGGTAAAATGGGTCAGTTTTTTGCTGAACAACTTACCTGTGCTGGACATCAGGTGAGGATCATGGGCCGCGATGATTGGGATGATGCTGAGGCGCTGTTGGGAAATGCGGATCTGGTGATGGTTTGTGTACCAACTCAGCAAGCTGTTAGTGTGATCAAAAAAGCAGCCTCATACCTACGAGAGACGACAGCTTTGACTGACATTATTAGTATTAAAGCACCCATTGTTGAGGCGATGCTCACTTATCATTCTGGCCCGGTTATGGGATTACACCCGATGTTTGGCCCTGGAATAGGTTCTTTTTTATCTCAAAATGTTGTGGTTTGTCCGGGGCGAAGCGAAACTGCTTTTGATTGGCTGTTGAGGCTGATTGAGCGGAATGGCGGTAAACTGAGAACCAGTTCGGCGACAGAGCATGATCGAATGATGGGGACGGTGCAGGGAATTCGCCATTTTATGACTTTTGGTTTGGGTGTGTTTTTGGCGACTGAGGGGGTTGATGTGGCTCGGAGTCTGGAGTTGTCTAGTCCGTTGTATCGGTTGGCGATCGCTCAAGCTAGTCGTCTTTTTGCTCAAAATGATTCTCTTTGTTTAGAGATTATGATGGGTTCCCCAGAAAGTCGTGGTATTTTGCAGCGACTTTCTACAACCTACGCTCAACTCGCCAGCGCAGCAAGCTGTTGTGATCGCGACTCGCTCAAAAGAGCTTTTGAAATCGCTCATCAAACTTTTAAAACTGTAGTGCCTCAAACACTACCAGAAACTGATCATATCATCGAAAGTTTGAGCGTATTTCTGGCGGCTTCGACAGTTGAATCCCTTGAGGCTGATTGTTGTGTACAGCCGTCTATGCAACCGCCTATAAAACTCAACAGAATCGTTAGCTGAATTCTTGACATCTATTTGCCTGTCAATACTGCGATTGATCTCATTTATAGCAGAGAAAGAGTTGATTAGGACACTGTTTTTCTGTCAAATCCTTTTATGATAAAGGTTTCAATTCTGTCTCCTGTCTCGGTGTCTCCTGACTTCTGCTATATGGGTTCTATAGCACTACGCATTATGGTTAGGACATTAGTAAAAGCTGAAAGCCTGCTGTAGTCTACTTCTGACTTCTGACTTCTGACTTCTGACTTGCGCGTAGCGCTATAACCCCTTTTTTTGAATTTTCAATACAAAAGAATACATTAATTTAATCCTAAATTAAGGGTAGGGTTTTTTGTCTTTATAATGACGACTTCTATCCGCAAATCTTAAACAATCTTGAACATTTTTTCTGGACTTGACTAATTTCCAGGTCAAACGTTACAATAATTAAGAATAGATTTCAACTAGCAGTTCAAAAGCAGAAGAGTTCCCCAATCACAAATTTATTGTTTTGTGGAACTTGAGGGTGCTTAATGAGCATTACACTTGAACAAATTAAGCCTGGTTTTTTTCAGCTGCTTGTGATGAATTCATTAAACTTCCTCATTTTTTAAGGAAAAGATTGAGGGGGGTGTAAGATTGAATTTAATAACCATTGAATGAGTGAATTGTACCACTAGCTCAAGCCAATGAGTGGAATGGTATTGTCAATCATGCTGCTCGATAAGAGTAGCTTTTGGTGAACAAACTTGTACCTAACTATGTTGAAAAAGCTGTGTTTCAAAAACGCAGTAATGTTTACTCTTGTTAACTGATTTTTGTACTGTTTTTGAATTGAAACAAGTCTAATCGACTTCTGTAATCAAGTAATTGACGTGAAACCCATGACAATAAGCACAGCAATGATGAGTGCATCTTCTTCTTCTGAAAATGCGTCTTCTGCAAAGGTTTTAATTGTTGAAGACGATTATCCGACCCGACAGCTCTTTATTGATAGTTTGGAAGCTGAAGGATTTATGCCGATAGCAGCAGAAAATGGGATGATCGGGCTGGAGCTTGCCCGTAAGCATCTGCCTGAAGTGATTATCTGCGATATTATCATGCCAGAACTCGATGGGTATGGTGTTTTAAATGCTTTGCGACAATGCCCTGAAACTGCGATCATTCCGTTTATTTTTCTGACGGCAAAATGGGAGAAAGATCATTTTAGACAAGCGATGGAGTTAGGTGCAGACGACTATCTCACAAAGCCTTGTCGTTTGCAAGACTTAACTGAAGCTGTTCTTTCACAGATCAAAAAACGCTCTATTTTACAGCAGGGATATGCCCTAAAATTTGGTCAAACTCCAACTGAAACTGTTCCAGAAGAGATAGAGGTTTCCGAAAACATTGCTCAGTCAGAAGACTATTCTTCTTTTCCTTTTGAAGAATCGCTCAAGAAAGTGTTCAATTTTATTGAAGCAAACTATTGGCGAACAATTACTCTCGCTGAAGTGGCTGAAAACGCAGGGTATTCACCTGCTTATTTGACCAGTCAAGTGGGATCTTTAACGGGAAAAACAGTGAATCGCTGGATTATTGAGCGACGGATGAAGGCAGCCCGAGCGCTCCTGAAAGAAACTTGCTACACAGTAGAACAAATTGCCCGTCGGATTGGCTATCAAAGCTCTTGTCACTTTTCCAGACAGTTTCGCAAGTATCATGGAGTCGCCCCTCAAATTTGGAGAAACCAACAGAAAAACAATAATGATTAGATGAAGTCAGAGAACAGTTTTTGAGAAGCCGAGTAAAAATAGCTCTAATCGTTACCACCTAATAATATTCCTCTTTTGTGACTCGTTGAAAGAACGAACTCACGAAAAAGCTAGACTATTTATAAAAAAAATAAGGTTAAAATTGATTCACAGAAGCCTAGAGAACGTTAAACTAAAAGATACACCCCCACTGACCATAACGTAATAGCAACAGCGAAAAAGGCACAGAAATATGAAAAGCTCCTGGAAACAAGTATGGATTGGACGGCTTGCGACTGGTGCTTTGACAGTTCGATCCATCAAAAACCGACACCTCTGGCGAATATTGGGCAGTTGGATGATTACTCAAGGCATACTCTTGGGAACTCCAGCCTTAGCCGATAACACTCCGAAATCCCTAGACTACAGCGAACTGTTGCAGAAAATGGAGGCGGGGGAAGTTCAACGTATCGAAGAAGATCCAGCTCGACAAATTGCTAAAGTCACCCTGAAAGGAGACGAAAAAGCAACTTCTCCCTATGTTGTGCAGTTATTTGATCGCAACCCCGAACTGTTACAGACAGCACGCGCCCAAAACATTGATTATGAGGTCAGACCCACTGCTGATAACAGCGCAGCAATGGGGTTAATTGTCAACCTCTTGGTGATCTTTGTCGTCTTGGCATTTTTGCTGATGATTCTTCGCCGTTCAACCCAGGCGTCTGGACAAGCGATGAACTTTGGCAAATCAAGAGCCAGATTTCAAATGGAAGCTAAAACTGGGATTTTGTTTGATGATGTCGCCGGAATTGAAGAAGCCAAAGAAGAATTGCAGGAAGTTGTCACCTTCTTGAAACAGCCAGAACGCTTTACCGCCATCGGTGCGAAGATTCCTAAAGGGGTTCTGCTGGTAGGGCCGCCCGGAACAGGAAAAACCCTCCTCGCCAAAGCGATCGCCGGAGAAGCAGGTGTCCCTTTCTTCAGCATTTCCGGTTCAGAATTTGTGGAAATGTTTGTCGGAGTCGGGGCTTCCCGGGTGCGCGATCTGTTTAGAAAAGCCAAAGAAAATTCTCCCTGTATTGTGTTTATTGATGAAATTGATGCGGTCGGTCGTCAGCGAGGCGCAGGAATAGGCGGAGGGAACGATGAACGGGAACAAACCCTCAACCAGTTACTCACCGAAATGGATGGCTTTGAAGGCAATACAGGCATTATTATCATTGCCGCAACCAACCGCCCTGATGTCTTAGATACCGCTCTGTTGCGTCCGGGTCGTTTTGATCGACAGGTGATTGTTGATTTACCCGGTTATAACGGTCGCTTAGGCATTTTAAAGGTTCACGCCCGCAATAAAAAACTTTCTGATGATGTCTCTTTAGAAGCGATCGCCCGTCGGACTCCGGGCTTTTCTGGGGCTGATCTGGCGAACTTGTTGAATGAAGCGGCAATTCTCACCGCTCGTCGCCGCAAAGAGTCGATTTCTCTACTGGAAATTGATGATGCGGTTGATCGGATCACAATTGGTTTAGCCTTAACTCCCTTGCTTGATAGCAAGAAAAAACGGCTGATTGCTTACCATGAAATCGGACACGCCCTATTAATGACGCTGTTGGAAAATTCTGATCCGCTTAATAAAGTGACGATCATTCCTCGTTCCGGCGGAGTGGGCGGTTTTGCTCAACAAGTCTTTAATGAAGAAATGGTTGATAGCGGTTTGTATACCCGATCTTGGTTGATGGATCAAATTACCATTGCATTAGGGGGACGCGCCTCAGAAGAGGTGATCTTTGGGGATGCGGAAATCACCGTCGGGGCGAGTAACGATATCCAACGGGTGACGAATTTAGCTCGGGAAATGGTCACTCGTTACGGAATGTCGGACTTGGGGCCAGTTTCTTTGGAAAGTCCGAGTTCGGAAGTCTTTCTCGGTCGCGGATGGCCAGCCCAGTCCGAATATTCTGAAAAAATCGCTACCCAAATCGATCATCAAGTCCGGGAAATTGCCTTGCATTGTTATCAAAGAGCCTGTGAAATTGTCCTGGAAAATCGAGCCTTGATGGATCATCTCGTAGAATTATTGCTTGAACGGGAAACCATCGAAGGTGATGAATTCCGTCGTATTGTTGCTGAGTACACCCCTCTGCCTCAAAAACAACTGACCGAAAGCCGCTAAGTGTTCAGCAAACCTCCTTGTCAAAATTCTTTCTCTAACAAGACTCAGAAGGGTTAGCATAGGGGAAGAAAACAGCAATTCAACAAGGGGGTTCTGATGTCATATTGGCCGAGTTTAGTGACGGTGATCGCTCTACTTGTGTATTTTGTTTTAACGCTTAATGTCGGTCGAGCGAGAGCTAAATATAAGATTATGCCACCTCAAATGAGTGGTGATCCGAATTTTGAGCGAGTTGTCCGAGTTCAACAAAATACACTAGAACAACTCGTTCTTTTCTTGCCTGCATTATGGTTATTTTCAGAGTTTATTAGTCCGACTTGGGGGGCGAGTCTCGGTGCTATTTGGATTATTGGACGTATTGTTTATGCTTGGGGTTACTATCAGGCTGCCGAAAAACGATTTCTCGGTTTTGCGATCGCCAGTCTCTCCCTTTTAACATTACTCGGAGGCTCGTTAGTGGGGATTATTTTCCCTCTTGTTCAGCCTTTAATTTAGCTGAACAGAGATATCAATTGTCAATCCTCACTTGAGATCAAGCATTAAAATGTCTGAGAAAAATCACCCCAAAAACCCCATATTTCAAGTCAACGAAAAGATGTATCAACAGTTGTTAGAGTGGCAACAACACCTCGAACACACTCACCCGGAAAACACAACTGATCACGACTTCAACCCAACAGAGCCAGATCTTGCAAGAAATACCAATCAAAATGACAAGCAACCTTGAAGTTCTGAAGGTAGCCTTATTAAAGGCTCAAACTGCCGCTCAACTCAAGGCATTAATTATTCACCATACTCACGAAGAGATCCTGCAAGCTTATGATCGGCTAGCATTGGATCAACAGATAAAAGTTCAGAAAATTTGGCAAGGAGAACTTGAATCCAAGTTATTTCACTGATACCAGAGTGCTTCAATGTCAAACCCCAAAAGCAAACCTAAACCCGCCGAGGCGCAGAATTCTTTAGACTCTGCCCGTGATAGCGGGGAGGAAAATTTTGAGACTAATTTTGAGACTGATTTTGAGGATGAAACTCAAACACCCGAGAAAATACCCTTCGTCCTCTGGGTGACAGGGGGGGCTTTTCTCGTGGGTTGTTTGATGTTTGGAAATGGCTTATCGTTGAATATAATTTTATTGGCAATCACTGCCATTTTTTGTTTGACTCTATCTTACCGATATCCCCGTACAGCCCTTTGGATTTTCCTTATTTATACTCCCTTTGCGGGTACTGTTGCTTACTGGATTGGTAACGATCATCCGATTTTTCATTTAGCAAAAGATGGACTCTATTTTCCTGCATTGATCGCGATTATTCAAACCGCACGTAAACAGCATTTACCCCTAATTATTCCCAAGTCTTTAAAAATACCGCTTTTGAGCTTATTAGGAATTTCAATTCTGACCTTAATCTACGTCAATGGCGGACAACAATTAAGTTCAAATCCCGGCGGAAAGGCTTTATTATTGGGGGTTTTTGGTCTAAAAGTTTTGATGGGATATATTCCCCTGATTCTCTGTGCTTATGTCCTGATTCGCAATCGAGAAGAACTCCATTTCTTGACTCGTTTACAGGTGATTCTGGTGATTATTTGCTGTGTTTTAGGTGTGATCCAATATTGGTTAGTGGTCACAGGTCGATGCCCTGATAATACGGGTCTCCCTGAACATTTACTACTGCGAGCAAATCTCCAACGAAAATGTTTAGTGGGGGGAGCATTAGGCTACTATGCGGCTGATAATTTTATTCGTTTACCGGGTACATTTGTCGCGCCTTGGCATTGGGCTTGGTTTTTAATTTCTAGTAGTTTTTTCTGCTTTTCAACGGCATTTAGTGACCCTAAATTGTCTTGGCGAACCGCCGGTTGGTTGTCTTTGTCTCTGGTGGTATTAAATGCGACTCTCTGCGGTCAACGTACAGCTTTATTAGCTGTTCCGATGATTATTGTTATTTTAGTGATTGCAACCAGTCACATTCCTCAACTCAAACGGTTAGTCATTCTTTTATTAGGAATTGTTTTATTTATGGGGGGAACTCATCTCCTTTTTCCGAGTATTATTGCCCAACGAATGGAGAGTTTTATTTCTCGTTGGAATGCTTCTCCCCCGACGGAATTTGTGACAGACCAAGCAGAATGGACGGCGAGCAAACATGAAGGCGTATTAGGAAATGGTTTAGGACGGGCTACAAATGCGGGGCGTGCCTTGGGAGATACCCGACTGATAGAAACTTATTATCCGAAGTTACTTTACGAAATTGGGCCGTTAGGTGTAATCGCCTTTTTTGCTGTGGTTACGACCCTAACTTTTCAAGGGTTTAAAGCTTATCATCAAGTTCAAGATCCCAGTTTACGAGGTTACGGTGTTATTTTTTGGGTGTTTATTTTTCTGATTAGTTATAACTCTTATTGGTACCCCCTCGATACTGATCCAGTTGCGGTTTATTATTGGTTTTTTGCGGGAGTATTATTGAAGTTACCCCATCTCGAACGAGAAGAAATCAAAATATTAGCAGCACAAGAAATTGAGCTACAAAAGTCTGAGTAAGGCAATAGGCGCTCATTGTTAACTGCTCACTGTAAAAACTGGTAGCCGGTCAGTATCCTCAAGGATACTAACTGACTTTGAAGTGTCTACTTTTCATCCCAAAAAGTCTGTTCTAAACTCAAAATATAGCGCTTCGGGCAAGGCAAGAGGCAAAAGCATAAAGTCCTGTACCTCAGCAGTATGATAATTGCTATATTGCGATGGTTCTCATAGCCGTCTGTAGACTCAACCGTTAAATTTTCACTCAATTTAGTCTCTATTCTCAAATCTGGGGATAGAGACTTTGTAGATTCATGCAGTAAAATAAGCTGTTATGTTAATATTCTGTGCATCCGCCAACCTCTGTTTTGTATCGTGAGTAGAGATCTCTTTGCCCGTGAAGCCCTCGCCCAAATACCCAAAATTCTAACCCTGTTAGACCGAAATCCCCACAGCCCTACCTATGGCTGTTTTGACCGCAATTTTTGGCATTATAAAATTATTGATTTCCCCAGTGGGATGGCGCAGGAGTTCGTCTGGCCCTTAGCTTTGGCTTACGAGACGAATATTACGGATAACCCCTATTACAAACAACCGATGCTGCGGGAATGGGTAGAGGCGGGTATTATCTATGCGGCTCGTACTAGCCATCCTGATGGTTCCTGTGATGACTATTTTCCTTTTGAACGAGCGACGGGAGCGGCGGCTTTTTCTCTGTTGGCTTGTGTAGAAAGTTATATTTTATTAGGATTAATGGATTATGAGGCGTTACAGTTTTTTGAACGACGGGCAAATTGGCTGGCAAATCACTACGAAAGCGGTCAATTATCAAACCATGAAGCCTTAATTATTCTCTGTTTAGAACGCTTAAGCCAACTCTTACAAACCTCTAAATGGCGGCGGACAATTGCCAGCCGTTTAGATCGGTTATTATCTTGGCAAAGTTCAGAAGGATGGTTTAAAGAATATGCTGGGTGTGACCCGGGTTATCATACGCTAACAATCTCTTGTTTAGCACAATTTGAGCGTCTTAAACCCGATAACCGCTTAAAAGATGCGCTTTCTAAAGCGGTTGAAGTGGCGGCTCATTTTATTCATCCTGACGGCAGTTATGGCGGCGAATATGCCAGTCGCAATACTTATAATTTCTTTCCGCATGGCTTTGAATTAGTGGGTCTCTGGCTGCCGGATGCCCTGCGAATTAATGATCAATTTTTGCAAGGTTTAAAAGAGGGTTTAGGGGCTTGTTATGGCGACGATCATATTATTGGTCATCATACTTGGAATTATCTGTTAGCATGGCGGGATTTTATTCCTGAACGTCCTCAACCGATGCCCCGTGATGTCGCGAGTATTTGGTTACAGGAAGCGCAAATTTTGATTAAACGCCGACCCGGAGTAGAATTATATATTGCCCTGAATAAAGGGGGTGTATTTAAACTGTTTAGAGAGGACAAGTTAGTGGTTTCAGACAGTCATTTATCTTTGCAAGTTCGACAAGGAAGAAAGTTCAAAAATGCAGTCAGCCACTTAATTGATTCCTACGCTGTTAAAGTTGAACAAGATGAAATTTCAGTAGCCGGACAATTGGGTTGGGCAAAACAAACTCAAATGTCTCCGATTAAATTAATGATTTTACGAGGGGTAATGTTAACCTTTGGGCGGTTTTTTCCGAACTTAATTCGCAAGCTTTTACAGAAAATGTTAATCACGGGAAAAGAACCTGCTCCTTTTAGATTTAAACGCTATTTTCGCTGGGAAAACAATCAATGGCAGATTACAGATGAATTATCGGCTACCTCTTGGCAGGGGATAACAGGTGCAGGAATTGGCAGTGATCAAACCTCAATATATGTGGTGATGAGTCGGACGTTTCAACGAGGTCAATTACAACCTTGGTTAGATTTAACGCCGGATATTAAAAAACTATCTTCCGGTCAATCGTTCAAAATAGAACGGAGTTTTTAAAGCTTCAGAGTAGCCTGTAGGCTTCCTCAAATCAGACCGATGATGCGAAATTTGGCGTTTATCAAGGTATATCTTGTATAAGTTCATGATAAAACAAACCTCTATGCAAACTTTTTGGGCTTTTCACAGAAGTCGCTTTTACGGCTTGTTGTTGTTGGGCTGTTGGTTTGTGTTGGCTTTGGGGTTGCGACTGACTTTGTTGGCTTCTAAACCCGTCTGGAGTGATGAATTTGCCACCCTCGTCTTTAGTTTAGGGCATCGTTTCCGCAGTTTGCCTTTTGATGTGCCGATTTCTCTGGACACTTTGCTGTCCCCGTTGCGACTGGACTCTACTACCTCTATTGCGTCAGTACCGGAAAATTTATTCCGGGAGAGCAACCATCCGCCTGTGTATTTCATGCTGACTCATCTTTGGGTGAAGCTGTTTGGTCAGGATGGGGATTTTGTTTCGATTTGGGGGGCGCGATCGCTGAGTGCTATCCTGGGAGCAGCTACGGTTCCGGCTATGTTTGCACTGGCTTGGCTGGCGTTTCGTTCTGCTCTGGTTGCACAAATGGCGGCGGCTTTGATGGCTATTTCTCCCTATGGCGTTTATTTGGCACAGGAAGCCCGACACTACACCTTAGCTGTCATTTTTATTATAGCATCTCTCGGCTGCTTAATTACAACAATTTTAAAAATTCAACAAAAAAATTCTCTACCTGTTTGGATCGGTTTATTGTGGGTTATCATCAATACTCTGGGGATTGCTGTCCATTTCTTTGTTGTTTTTACGCTGGCTGCTGAAGGTCTAGTTATGTTGGCATTTTGGTTAAAAAGTTGCCGATTTCAACCGTTTAAAATTCCCCCTTGGAAAACCTGGAGAGGTGTTTATCTTGCTGCCGTTGGGAGTGCAGTCGGAGGGTTAGTTTGGCTGCCGATTTTTCTGAATATTTCTAATCCTGATAGTGAGTTAATTCGCTGGACGTTTCATGGTGATCCGGTGGGAGATTTTCTCGAACCGATTGTTCGATTGATTGCCTGGATTAGTACAATGATTGTCATTTTGCCTGTAGAAAATCAGCCGTTATCTGTAATAGTGCTTTCGGGTTTGATAATTTTGGGTGTCGTTGTTTTAACAGGGAAACTTCTAAAAGACAGTTGGCTGTTATATCCGCAACATTGGCGATGGCCTAAAATTATTTTAGCGGGATTTATAACCAGCGCGATTTTAATCATTCTCACCATCACCTATGGTTTTAGCATGGATTTAACGCTGGTTGCTCGTTATCATTTTACCTATTTTCCGGCGATTATTCTTCTGGTTGCTGCGGCTTTTGCGGTGTGTTGGGAAATACCAGGAAAATATTATTGGCGACAGAAAGGAATTGTATTGATTGGATGTGTAGGATTAATAGGAGCATTCACGGTGGCGACTCATCTCGCTTATCAAAAACCGGATCGTTCTGATTTAGCGGCTGATTATATTGCTGAATCTTTAACGCCAAACATCCCAACTTTAATTGCAACCGTTCATAAAAGTCACGAACAAACAGGAGAAATGATGAGTATTGCTTGGGAGTTGAAGCGCTTAGGAATAACAGAGAATCTGCCGCAATTTCTTCTCGCTCAAAAACTTGGTAATCCAGAGATTCCCATGACTACACTCAGCCGTACCATTGATCGTTCAAGCCGACCTGTGAATTTATGGTTAATCAATTTTTCAGCTCCCTTTGAACCGGAAATGCACAACTGTAGTCACGAACCAGATTTTAAGTCTGAAGTTCCAGGCTATCATTTACGAATGTATCGCTGCTTGTCATCAAAGCAATCTAGCAAGTCTGGGAATTTCTTTGTTTAGATGAAACATTAATTCTCTATAAAGTTTCCCAAAAATCGTATACTTTTCTACCAAAAAACAGATTGATTCATTTGGAACACTGTTATAATAATGTAGATGTCAATCTGGGTGCGTTCAAGTCGAAAATAAACTTATGTAGCTAGACATTTAGATGATTAATCTTCTCATGTTACATTCATTTTATTTTCACATTTTAAAGAGCCATTCGACCTGTTGTTAGTATGATTTTAAAAAAGGTCGCTTTTCTTGTAAACCAGTCGTTAATCGGACAAAAAAATGACAGCACCAACAAACAAAAAACTGAAAATTTTACTCGTCCTAGAGCAATGCAACCCGGATTGGCCCTCTGTACCGTTGGTTGGGTACAACTTTTTTAAAGCAATTCGTCAACTTGCAGATGTCACTCTCGTGACCCACGAAAGAAATAAACCTGCATTGGAAAACAAAGGGTATGAAAATATTGTTTATATTCCTGAAAGTGCTGCCATAAAACAATATTATAAATCGGTTCCGAGTTTAGCCATGAAAGGTCGAGTCAATTGGCCTTTATATCATCTCCTCAGCTATCCCGTTTATGCCGAGTTTGATCATCAGGTGTATCAAGCTTTTAAGCAAAAAGTTCTTCAAGGAGAATACGATATCGTTCATGCCATTACACCGATGGTGCCGCGATATCCTCACAAGATTATCCAGGCTTGTCAAAAGAAAAATATTCCTTTTCTATTAGGGCCAGTTAATGGCGGAATTCCATTTCCTCCGGGGTTTCAAGAAACAGCCAAAAAAGAAAATGCAGGTCTTAATTTCTTAAGAGTCTTAGGTCGATATCTAATTCCGGGTTATGTTGAAACCTACAAAAAAGCGACTCACATTTTTTCCGGTTCGACCTATACGTTAAGCCTGGTGCAGAAACTCTTTGCCATTCCCGATGAAAGAATTTCTCTTTTATCTGAAAATGGTATTGATCATGACTCTATTATTGAAGTAGAAAGATCTGCAATTTCAGATCGTCCGATAAACCTCTTATTTGTAGGGCGGCTGGTTCCTTATAAATGTGCGGATGTTGTGATTGAAGCCATTGGAAAATTAGAATCTTCCCTGAAAAATCGAGTGAAACTCACCATCGTAGGAGATGGTTCAGAAAAAGGGAATCTAGAGAAAATGGTGCAGGATTTGCACTTGAGTAATCAGGTTAACTTTACAGGTTGGGTTCCTCAACCAGAAACGGTTAATTACTACCGACAAGCAGATGTTTTTTGCTTTCCCTCCATCCGAGAATTTGGGGGTGCGGTTGTCATAGAAGCGATGGCTTGTGGACTTCCTTGTATTGTTGCTGATTACGGTGGTATTGGCGAATATGTAACCGAAAAAACTGGATTCAAAATAGAACCTCGTTCCCGTGAATATCTCGTTGAACAGGTGAAAGAAAAAATCAAAATTTTGGCTGAAGATCAACAATTATACTCTCAGATGTCTGTTAACTCTGTTGAAAGAGCCAAAGACTTTATCTGGAGTAATAAAGCCCTGAAAATTTCTGAAGTTTATCAAGAAATACTCAACTCCTCTCAGACGGCTTCTGACTCAAATCCCACCCAGTCAGTCCGCCAACTTTATCACACGGTTTGAGACACTTATGGAGTTTTAGAGACTTTTAAAATACAGTTTGCATCCACAACAATGAAAGTATCTGTTTGATAGACTGAACAGGCACTAACTAATGTGTTAATCACCGCAGGGGGAGTCTTTGCTTTAAGTATAGATGCGACTTCCTCTGCTTTAAATTCCCATTGTCTAAACCAATTATTATCCGTTAAATAGTAGGGAAGAAAAGCATTGTCATCGAGTAGAATTAAATCAACACCATAAGTTTGAATGAAATTCCGTAAAACTTGTATATTTTGAGTATATTGAGCATCAATTAAATCCATTGCTCTTTGGCGAATTTGACGATGATAACCCACTTGATAGGGAATTGAATATTCCCAAGCGATTAAAACAGAACGTTGAGCAAAGGAGGGAATATGATCAGCTTCGTGTGATAGACTAGCAATCAGTATATCTTTGGGTTGTTGAGATAAAAAGTCATGGAGACTCGCTTCTTTAGGTTCTCTGTAGCTAGGAGAGGTGAATTCGTCAAGAAATGAAGGATAAAAAATCACCGCAATACCAAGGATTGTCGTTACTCCTAAAGCGATGAATGAACCCAGTTTAAATTTGATACTTCTTGAAAAGATTTGATCGTTTTTGAGTTGATAACTTGAATGTTTTTCCGCAAAACTTAAAATATAATCAATCAAAACTGTTAAAGTAATTCCCGTAGAAATGGCAATTAAAAGATAAAAACTATGATTGATGTATCGACTGGGTAAAAACAAATAAAAGAGAAAAAGATGAGCCAAGAAAAAAAGACTCAGAGACACGAATAAAAGTTGTCGAAAAAAAACCGAGTTTTTAATCTGTTTAACCAGGGTAAACTGACAGGGAAACTTGATTAAAATCGGTAAAAACAAGCCGAAACAAAGGGTAAGAGGACTTAATAACTCTCGAGGAATCATGCCACTCCGAATTCCTAAAAACCAATATTCAATAGGATTATCATTGAAAAAACTTCCTCGTCCTCTGGGTTGAAATTCGGGTAAATTTCTGGCTTCTGCAACGTTAATAATAGGCCCATATTCCGATGAACTGATTAAATAGGAAAGCAGCATTAAACTTGCCAGGATTAATCCCATTATATAAAATATAAACAGTTTTTTATTGGAATTTAAGCGTATTTTATTATTTTTAAATTGAATTAAATTGAGCAAAAATAATCCGGCTGATACAAGTACAGTTGGAGGATAAAATAATCCTTGTAAAATCAGAGCAATTAAACAAGAAATCCTTGATTTTTTGAGGAAATAGTAGAGAAATGCAAAAAATAGCGGATAAGAAAAGGATGAAGCGATCGCTGCGACAAAAATATCCTTCATCCAGATACTTTGATTAAACAACAAAGACGCGATAAATGCGGCGAAGGGAACGGGGAAAAGTTGTAAACAAATCCCGAAACAATAACCAGTCATAATTACCCCTAAAACCAATGGCAAACATTTATTAATCACCATTGGATCAAGACCAAAATGAATAAAAAACCGATAAACAGCAGTCAGTCCTACAGGTTCAACAGATTGAAAAAAGTCGGCTATTAAATCATTGGGAAATAATTCGGTATCAACAAAACGTCGCATCCAAAAAATATGCTTACGAGCATCATCTTGAACGACATATTCTCCATCAAAAGCTTGCTGTAAAACAAGAATACTATAGATGACGCTAAACGTCAGACTGAGTGAAAACCAAAATAGGGTTCGTTGCCGGGATGCAGTCTGTGGAGTCGTGAGAAATTGACGCAAGCGTTGAACGAACATAGCACCTCGATCTATAATGATTTCGGAATTATTCTGTCCGTAATACGATCAGAAATTTCGCCGGATGATTAACGTAACAAATTAGCACATTAGACGGTATTATCAGGATGAATCACGTCAATCTCAACTGAAGTTATGACGGAAATCAACTCAGATAGTCTACCCCTCTACGCGAAGAACCCTCTAACTCGGTTCTCCTTGAGAGCGAGGGAATATGCTCAGTATAGACCGAGTTATCCTTCCGAAGCGATCGCAAATATTATAGAGGGACTGGGTAATGTTAACACAATGATTGCGGCGGATATCGGCGCAGGGACGGGAATTTCTGCGCGTTTATTGGCGGATAAAGGGATTCAAGTGTTAGCAGTTGAACCGAATGAAGCGATGAGACAAATGGCGACTCCTCATCCCCGAGTTGAGTGGTTAGAAGGGACAGCCGAAGCCACTTATTTAGCCGATCAATCTGTTGATTTAGTGACGACTTTTCAAGCGTTTCATTGGTTTATTCCTGAACCGACTCTCCGAGAATTTTATCGGATTTTAAAACCATCTGGACGAGTTGCGATTGTCTGGAATCATCGCTATCGAAAGGATCAATTTACTCAAGAATATAGTACCATCTTTAAGCAATCATCTCAATATCATTCAATTCTCCAGAAAAAACATCCCAGACCGATTACGGCACTCCTAGAAAGTTCAGCTTTTGAAAATCAGCGTCATCAAATGTTTAGCCATTATCAAGCCTTAGATGTAACTGAATTAATCGGTCGAACTCAAAGTGCGTCCTATATTCCGATTCAGGGTCGTGAAGCCGAAGAAATTATCGCTCAGTTGCAGGAATTATACCACAGATGGAAAGATGAGCAAGGATTGGTTTATATTGTATATCGCACCGATGTCTATCTAGCTGAAGTCAAGGAGAAATGATTTTAACAATTTTTCAAATCCCCATTTTGCCTGTACAAAGTTTTTTAACTCGTTCTTCTACTAAAATTGGGCGTTCATCAATCAAGTTTTGGCTCAGTTTGAGCTTGACCTTTGCAACGATTTACAGTTTATTAGCAGTACAAGAAGCTTTTAGCAGTGAGTATGTTATTCAAGATGATGCGAGAAAACATATTTTTTGGATGCAGAGGTTTCTTGATGCTGAGTTGTTTACTGATGATTTAATAGCTGACTATTTTCAATCCGTAGCACCTGAAGGTTATCGAAGTTTATATTGGCTATTTACCCATTTAGGAATCGATCCTATTTTTATCGGTAAAATTATTCCTTTGGGACTAGATATTGTTGCGACTTTTTATTGTTTTTACGTCGCTTTAGAACTGTTACCTCTTCCTTTGTCTGGATTTATTTCATCAATTTTACTCAATCAACAACTTTGGTTCAATGATGACTTAGTATCAGCCACCCCTAGAGCATTTGTTTATCCGTTATTTTTAGGATTTCTCTATTATCTACTGCGAAAATCTGTTTTAGGAGTTGCCATCTTTATCGCCCTATTAGGACTATTTTACCCGCAAGCTGTGTTAATTAGTGCAGGTATTTTAATCCTCAGACTATTTGACTGGAATAAAAAATCAGTCCGTTTAACGAACGATATCAAAAATCGCTGGGTTAGCATTATTGGACTGGGAATAACTTTTATAGTTGTTTTATATTATGCGGCGACTTCGAGTGAATTTGCACCAGTGATTTCCGTTGCTGAAGCTAAAACAATGTCGGAGTTTGGAGGAGCGGGAAATAGTGCATTTTTTCAAGATAATCTCTGGGATTTTTTCATCACAGGTCAACGCAGTGGTTTATTCCCCAAATATTTATTTAGACCTCCACTGATGAGCGCAGGTTTATTACTTCCGTTATTCTTTTTATTCAAAGCAAGACTTCCACTCTTGCAAAAAATAACCCCTCATATCAACATATTACCCTCGGTTTTAATCTCCTCTATCAGTTGGTTTATCGCCGCTCATTTGATGTTGTTCAAACTCCATCTTCCCAGTCGTTATACCTGTTATACCTTTCGTCTGTGTTTAGCGTTAGCAGCAGGAATAAGCCTCTGTGTATTATTAGATATCGTGTTAACTTGGGCGAGTCAATATCCCCGTAAAAAAGCCAAACGGGTGATCGCTTTTAGTTTAACAGTCTGTCTCGGACTCGGAATTATTTTAGGGTCTTGCTTTTGGGGAAAGTTTCCAAAAACAAGCTTTATTTTTGCCAAAGAAACAGAAATTTATCACTTTTTTTCCCAGCAACCGAAAGATACTTTAATTGCTTCAATTTCTAAAGTAGCGGATAATATTCCGAGCTTTTCTCAACGTTCAGTTTGGGTCGCTTGGGAATATGCAATTCCCTATCATTTAGGGTATTACAGTCAAATTCAGCAACGAGCGATGGAGTTAATTAAAGCTCAATATAGTTCTGATTTAACTGTAGTACAAAATTTGATTAAAACTCATCAATTTGATTTTATTGTCTTAGACAACATAGCATTTACGCCGGAATATCTGCTAAAAAATCACTGGTTAAGACAATGGTATCATTCTTTAGGTCAAGAGATTTTAGCTGATTTTGAGCAAGGAAAAACTCCTGCTCTGAGTCAAACCCTGCAACAATGTTCTGTATTAACAACAGAAAAGGTAATGGTTTTAGAAGCAGATTGTCTGATGGAATTATAAAAATGAAAACAGGAGGAGACCTTGAAAACAGTGATCAATTTAAAGATTTTAAAATCCAGATTATCTGTCCTCGGGGAAATTTTAATATTAGGGATAGTTCTCGGAATTTCCTATGTTCAGGAACCGCTTTATACCTCGAATCAAAATACTAAATTTTTGCAGGGACTCGCCAAAGCAGGACTCGGATACCTCAATCAAGATTGGCTAGCCAATACATTAGACCCTTTACCTGTTTTTACAGCTTTAGTTCACTTAACTTATGCTTATTTACATCCCTACTGCTTTTATTTTTATTATATTATTTTGTTCGGAATCTATGTCTATAGTTTTATCGGAATAGCTGAGAGCTTATTTAAGTTTAACACAAACGTTAAACAAATTATTTATCTTGTTTTTATTGTCACAATACACTGTCTAAAAATCCAAATATTAGACTTTAAAACCCATATTTATCTCCATTCAGGTGTCGCTGAACAATACATTTTAGGAGACTACTTTCAAACCAGTAACTTTGGGATTTTGATTATTTTATCCATTCACTTATTTCTGCGAGAACAAATATTCTGGTCTTTATTCGCATTAGCGGGAGCAGCAACCGTTCATCCGGCTTATCTTCCGAGTGCAGCCTTAATAACGTTATCCTATCTGATTATTTTATATAAAAAAGGAGAACCAATTAAACAAATATTTTTCGTCGGTTGGGTATCCTTTCTCTTGGTGTTACCTGTAACGCTGTATATGTTTTTTGTGTTTCAACCCACCTCTCCCGAAGTCGCAACACTCGCGAAAAGTTTAATAGTTAGTCGTATTCCCCATCATTCCTTTCCAACAGCTTGGTTTGATAGCATTGCATTCGTACAAATTTTAGTGATTGTTTTAGCGATTTATCTGGTTCTGAAAACCGAAATGTTTTTAATTTTATTCATTCCATTTACCGTCGCAACAGTTGCAACATTATTCCAATTTTTAATCAATAATAATACATTAGGATTTATCACTCCTTGGCGGGTTTCCGCCTTTTTAGTTCCCTTATCAACAGCTCTGATTCTTGCGGTTTTTCTCGCTAACCTCTTTGATCAATTTCCAGGCTTTTTACAAAAATATCAAAAATCTATTGTGTTTCTCAGTTTAATCATTCTCTCGCTTTATGTCATTGTCGGTGCTGAAGACCAAATTAGACAACTACAAAACCGCCCCGATTATGCAAATTTGATGGATTTTGTCAAGTCAAAAAAACAACCCGAAGATTTATATTTAGTCCCTCATACGTCTGGAAACTTTATCGAATTCCGATTATATACAGGTGTACCCATTTTAGCGAATTATAAATCTCATCCCTACAAAGATATTGAAGTCATCGAATGGCATAATCGATTAATGATGGCACAGAGATTTTATTCCCCCGACTTTCGAGAAACACGGTGTCAAGCCTTAGAAGAAGTCGTCAAAACTTATCAAATTACTCATGTAATAACAGAACTCGGTGATACAAATCCTTGTGCGGGTTGGACGATGATTTATGATGATCAAAGGTACAAAGTTTATCAACCCATACCCAAAACCCCCTTAAATTAATTGATCATGAGCTGAAGATTATCAACTCCGATTGAGAGATGCTGTTCTCCACAGACAACAGCCCCAGCTAAAACCCTGGATAAATTTGGTACAATTCTGGAGACAGGTCAAAATGTCTAGAGCAGTAACTTAGTAGACGATTTATGGTACAACACGGTACTATCTGTAAGATCAGATAATAGATCTATGCAACGAGCCTTCAAGACCAAACTGAAGCTGAACAACCGTCAAAGAACCTTAATGGCGACCCACGCCGGATATTCTAGGTGGGTTTGGAACTGGGCGTTAGCGATGTGGAATGAAGCTTACAAACAGGGTTTAAAACCTTCAACGAATAAGCTAAAAAAGTTCTACACCAATCACATTAAGCCAAACTATCCCTGGCAGTCAACGCTAAGTTCTAGAGTTTATCAATTTGCCTTCATGCACTTAGGGGAAGCTTTCAGTCGCTTTTTTAAAGGTGTTGCCAAACATCCTAAATTCAAGAAAAAAGGCAGAAATGATAGCTTTACTTTAGATAATTGTGGCCAAGTAATGAGGTTTTCAGGGAGGAGATTGAAGCTTCCTTTTATTGGATGGATATTCACTTATGAACCCCTACCTGAAATCAACACAAAGCGAGTCACAATTAGTCGAGTCGCTGATTCTTGGTATCTGTCTGTAGCTTACGAATTTGAGCCAGAACAGACTGTTAAATCCCGAGAATATCTGGGTGTTGATGTTGGAGTTAAGGCATTGGCGACCTGTTCAGATGGTACTGTTTTCGCTAACCCCAGAGCTTACAAAAAAGCTCAAAAAAATCTAGCGAGACTTCAGCGTGAACTTTCTAGAAAACAGAAGGGTTCCAATAACAGGAATAAAGCCAAACTCAAATTAGCGAAAGCTTATCAGCGAGTCACAAACATCCGAAAAGATGGAATTCACAAATTAACCTCATGGCTATGCAAAAACCACGCAGTCATCGGGTTAGAGGATTTGAATGTTTCTGGGATGTTAAAGAATCATAAGTTAGCGGGTGCTATTGCTGATTCTGCTTTTTATGAAATTCGCCGCCAAGTTGAGTATAAGTCCGAGTGGTACGGCTCAGTAGTAGTTTTTGCTGATAGATTCTATCCATCAACTAAGACCTGTTCAAGTTGCGGTCACGTTCAAGAAATGCCACTGAAAGAACGAGTTTTTAACTGTAATAATTGCGGTGTAAGCGTTGACCGTGATTTAAATGCGAGTCTGAATTTATTACATTATGCCGAGGGCTTCTTGGTAAAAAGCCTGTCTGACCGGGTGCTGCCGACAGTCCGGGGTGATGCAGCGCAAAGTCCGATCTCGGCGGAAACCGCTCGAGAAGGAACTTTGCAAGACAGGAACGAAGCATTAATACGTTTTGTACTGTATTATATCAGTCTTCGATAGCAGCCATTCATAAATTCAATAATATAGCCAAAGCAATAGTTAGAATGAATTTGGGAGGTCTGTCTGAGTCTCTCAGACACCACTAATCCGTTAAGTTGCCTAAATTCTACAGGACTGAAAGCCGAAAAGAGCTACAACCCGATAGCAGACTATCATTGACTCGCCTAGTGAGGACGAATTTTAACGGCTCTCATCGGACAGCAGTCTGATTGTATTGATTGAGGCTTCATTTTACTCCAAACACCCTCAAGTGCCGATCACCCTCAACTTTAACAGCTCCATTGACTCAGTGCGCGGATACTCCTGTGCTGATAGAAGGTTCTCCGATCTTTGAAAAAAATCTTGAACCTCAGAGACTTCAGCAGATTAACCTAGAAACTAGGGGCAAATGCCACCCCTAACACAAAACCATTCAAATGCAGACTCAGCTCCATAACATTGTGAAGGGTAAAACAGGACAATACCTGACGACAATCTGGCTCATTGCTGCTGTTTATTTTGCAACGGCAAAGCTGACAATTGAGACCCTCATACCCAGCCCAACAGATATCATTTTTCTACCCGTCGCCGGAATTGCTCAAGCTGCGCTCTTGCTGTTTGGAAGTCAATACTGGCCCGGAATTGCTCTCGGTGCTTTTTTTTCCCACCTCTTACAGCTTAGTACATCCATTCCCATCGCCGTGATTTTCAGTCTAGGTGCAACGCTACAAGTCAGTTTGGGAACTTGGCTGTTACAGCAAATCGACTTTTCCTGCCGACTCCAACGCCTCAAAGACGTTTTAGGACTGATTATCTTAGCAAGTGCCGTTTCGAGCCTCCTGAGTTCTAGCCTGATGGCTGTACATCAGTCCATTACGCTGTCAGACTGGACAAACTTTGATCAAGTTTGGATGGGCTATTGGTTAGCAAACGCCGTCGGTATTCTTGTGGTTAGCCCCTTAGTTCTCAGTTGGGGAGTCCGGCTACAAGATCGATACAAACAACAAGACACAACAGAACATTCAGTTATTGCCACCCTCTTACGACTCTGGAGAAGTCGTTCCTCGCCCTCAACGCCTGACAGTCCACAACAGACTTTAACTGAACAAGCCACTCAACTGATCCACCTGCTAGAAGTCTTGATCTGGCTGTTGTTCAGTTTAGCCTTAAACTGGTTCGTCTTCTGTTCTCGTACCCGTACCGCCTCCATTCGCTATCCCCTCGAATACCTGCCCTTCCCGCTCATTGTTTGGGCTTCCCTGCGGTTTGGACAAAGGGGCGCTGCCATTGCTCACGTTTTAACCGCTATTTTTGCCGTTTGGGGTCTAATGCGCGACAGTGGCCCGTTTATTGATCGGGCGACAGATATTCCCCAAATCTTCTCCCTGCAAGCTTTTATTGGGGTAATGGTGATCACAGGCTTGGTTCTCGCCGCAACCGTCGCCGAACGTCAACAGGCTGAAGCCTCCCTGCGAAGGAGCGAAGCCAGTTTAGCCCACGCCCAAGCCATTGCTCAAGTGGGTCACTGGGACTTGATTATTCGGGGTCAAATTCTCGACTGGTCTGATGAACTGTATCGCATTTTAAACTTAAAACCCCAGTCCGTTCCCGCCAGTTTAGAGCTATTTTTCCAGTCCGTTCATCCCGAAGATCGAGAGTTAGTCCGTCAGTCTGTCAATCAAGTTCTTTCCCTGCAACATCCTTATATCATTGATTATCGCTTGCTCTTACCAGATGGTCACGAACGCTTCGTCTGTGAACAAACCGTAATTTCACCCACTCGGATCACAGGTACAGTACAAGATATCACAGAACGCAAACGCTCAGAAATGGCATTACGCGCCAGTGAACAACGATTTTCTAAAGCCTTCGCAGCCAGTCCCATTGGAATAGGAATTTGCACCTTTTCTGAGGAATGTTTTCTAGATGTGAATGACAGTTTTCTACGTCAATTGGGGTGGGAACGACAACAAGTGATTAATAACAACACACAATATTTAAAAATGTGGGTTGACCCCGATGAACATCTAAAACTCCGACAGGTTTTGCAACAGCAACATCACCTTAGTAATGTCGAAGTCCAAGTTTACAATCAACAGGCAGAAATTCGTCATTGGTTAATTTCTATCGAGTTAATCGACTTAGCAGGAACAGAATGTCTATTAATCATGGCTAATGATATCACCGATCGCAAGCAAGCTTCAGAACTTCGCACCGCCAAAGAAGCCGCAGAAGCCGCCAACCGCGCTAAAAGTTTGTTTTTAGCCAATATGAGTCACGAACTCCGAACCCCCCTGAATGCCATTCTTGGCTATAGCGAACTCCTGAAAGAAGATGCTCAAGATATGGGTTTAGAAGATTTCGTCGGAGACTTGAAAAATATTCACGTTGCGGGTCATCATCTACTCAACCTCATTAATGATATTCTCGACTTCTCAAAAATTGAAGCGGGTCGCATGAATTTTCATTTAGAAACCTACAAAGTAACAACTCTGCTTTGGGAAGTTGAAACAACCATTGCACCGCTAGCCGAGAAAAATACTAATACTTTTCAAATAGAAATTGGTGATAAAATCGACATCATCCACACCGATATTACTAAGGTGAGACAGTCGTTATTGAATCTGTTAAGTAATGCTTGCAAATTTACTGAACAGGGTTTAGTCACCTTAAAAGTATGGCAAGAAGAAAACCCTGATCCCAAGGCTGAACTCCCCACTGTTCCTGCTCCTGATCTCCCTAATTCTCGTTCAGAAAGGGATTTACTTAGGGTTGATTTAGCTTCTTGGTCTGATAGTTCTCTACGACCTATTCCCTATGTTATTTTTCAGGTGATTGATAGCGGAATTGGCATGAGTCCCCAACAAATTACAACCGTGTTTAATCCCTTTACTCAAGCTGATGAAAGCACCACTCGCAAATTTGGAGGAACAGGTTTAGGTTTAACCATTACCCGCAAACTCTGCGAACTTATGGGCGGAGAATTAACCGTAATGAGTGAGTTAGGTCACGGTTCCACCTTCACCATGCGACTCCCTCAATTCCTCCTCTATGCACGGGAAGAATAAACCGTTTTTTCAGTCACCCGTTGTAGGGGCGGGTTCTGTCAAAGATTTGTATTTCTGAGCAACAGTCTACATCAACCCGCCCTCCCCCTCCCCAGTCACCTATTTATAGCACTTCGCGCTATATAACTTATTTGTGGGAAGACCTACATCTGTTCGGAGGCGCACCCCTACATACAACACTGGTGACTGGTAGGAGTAATTCATCAATTACCCCTACAACTGTAAACGGTTAAGCGGGAATGCCTTTAAGAGTCAGCAGGGCTTGATCAACATGGGCTTTAAAATCAAGCATCGAATCAAAAATGTGCCGCACAACGCCTTGTTTATCAATCACATAAGTGACTCGCCCCGGAAGTATCCACAATGTCGCCGGAACTCCGTAAAGTTGACGAACTTTATTGCTAGAATCACTTAGCAAGACGAAGGGTAAATTGTATTTGTTGGCAAATTGTTTGTGATCATTTATTGAGTCCGAACTCACACCAATTACCTCAGCACCCGCATCTTTAAACACTTGATAACTATCGCGAAATGCACAAGCTTCAGCAGTACATCCCGGCGTATCGTCCTTC
Source organism: Limnoraphis robusta BA-68 BA1 (assembly GCF_034932365.1). Lineage (NCBI taxonomy): Bacteria > Bacillati > Cyanobacteriota > Cyanophyceae > Oscillatoriales > Sirenicapillariaceae > Limnoraphis > Limnoraphis robusta. The sequence continues at coordinate 44,702 of NZ_JAYGHR010000062.1, forward strand.
GGGTAGAAATACAGCACAACTGCCGTTTTTCCCCGGAAGTCTCCTAAACTCACTGATTCTCCGGTTTGAGACGTTAAGGTAAAATTAGGTGCCGTGTCTCCGACTTTAACCGTCATATTTGCTCTACCCTGTGACTTTAATCTGAAAAAATTATTAACTTTTGTTATGATAACGCAAATAGGAAGAGTGTTGTATGTAGGGGCGCACCTCCGAACAAATGTATGTCTTCCCACAAATAAGTTATATAAACCCGCCCCGGCTGATCACTCAGAAATAGGAATCTTTTAGGAATCTTTGTAGTCGGGGGCGAGAATATGTAGATTGCTACTCACAAATACAACTCTTTGTAGAAGCCGCCCCTAGAACACTGGTCACTGATAACTGTAAAAAGGAGTCCAACCTTATGGGAACTCAATCTTATCTAGATACAGATCTCGATATTGCGCCCTTTATCGATCACACCCTACTCAACCCCGCCGCTACCCCTCAGCAAATCGAACAATGCTGTGCTGAAGCGTTACGATACAAGTTCGCAGCAGTTTGTGTCTATCCCAGCTACGTGCGTCAAGTCGCGGATATACTACACGGTCAATCCCCGAAAGTTTGCAGTGTGATTGGCTTTCCCAGTGGCGCAACGACTTCTGCTGTCAAACTCTATGAAAGCTTAGAAGCCGTTGAAAATGGGGCGACTGAGTTGGACGTCGTGATTAATTTAAGTTGGGTCAAAACCGCAAAAACCGAGGAACTGTACCGAGAAATTGCTGAAATCTGCGAACAAACTGATCAAAGCGTTAAAGCGATTCTAGAAACGGCAGTTCTGACAGATGCCGAAAAACAACTTGCAGCCGAAGTTTTAATGGATGCCGGAGTGGATTTTCTCAAAACCAGTACAGGCTTATATGGGGGAGCAACCGTTGCTGATGTGCGTCTACTTAAAAATCTTACCAGAGGACGAATTGGGATTAAAGCTTCCGGTGGAATTACCACCTACGAACAAGCCGCCGATCTGATTCTAGCCGGAGCCAATCGTTTAGGAACCTCTCGCGGTGTTCATTTACTCTCTCAGCGAGATGAAACCGATCAAAACCATTAACCCAACCCTGCTATGAATCGAACTTACACCGCTACCGGAATTAATTTAAAGGGAACTGCTTTAGGAGAGTCCGATCGCATCCTCACGATTTTAACCCCTGAATACGGCTTAATTCGAGCCGTAGCCCCCGGAACCCGAAAACCCCGCTCTAAACTGGGGGGGCGTTGTGAATTGTTTGTTGTCAATGAACTGTTGCTGTCTAAGGGGCGATCGCTCGATCGCATTACCCAAGCAGACATGATTAAATCCTACGGAGGTTTGAGTCAAAATCTCGGTAAACTTGCGGCGAGTCAGTATTTAGCTGAATTAGTGTTATTGATCGCCCTGAGTGAACAACCCCAAGAAGAACTCTTTTTATTGTTTAATGAACATTTAGAGCGGCTTGAAAATTTGTCCAATACCCCGGAAATCGAAAATATCACCGCTATTATTGCTTCTCTGACGCAGGGGATGTTTCACCTCCTCGCTTGGACAGGTGTTGCTCCCCAAGTTCAACACTGTTGTCTGACACAACGTCCCCTCGTGGCGAATTTCAGCGATCCTGATTGGCGAGTCGGTTTTAGCCTCGATGCAGGGGGAACTATCAGTCTAGAGGCGGAAAAACCGATTCCGAAAAGGAGCGATCGCCATCCTAGAGCCATTTCTCAAGGCTTTGGGGGGCAGCTCCATGTTAAACTAAGTGCAGTTCAGTTAGCTATCTTGCAAAGATTGGCTCATCCCCAATTGAGTGATGAGCTTGAATGGGAGCTAAAGTCTCAACAAAGGGCTACTCTGTCAACCGCCCCCTCTATTCCCTTATCTGATTGGGTATCGGTTGAACGCCTTCTGCGGCGCTATGCTGAGTATCAATTAGGACGTGCTATTCGTTCTGCTGCCTTGATTGACACCTATGTTGAGCAATTTCAACTGAGCTATTCATTTTGAAGTCTAGGTTAAACTCGTTTTCTAGATTTTAATCAGAATACTCAACAATTGGGTTTTCGGACTGACCATTGGGGTGATCCCGTTCATCAAACAAGAGTTAGGCTGAACTCGCTATGCTCAATGATCGGCATCATTGCCATTTAATGAGGGAAACAAATTCAAAAAAATTGGCTCACAAACCTGTTAAAAAATATTAAGTTAATCGTTTTTATCCTCTATCATTACCGCAATTGAGTCGCGTTTTCTGAACTTCCCGAATTTGCTAATTTTGCTATATCTTTTAAAAAATAATGCGATCGCTAAATCCCGAGAAAAAGTCTTTTGATCAAAAATCCCACCTGACTAAAGAGGGAAAAAATGGTTATGTAGAAGGTTTTTCAACTCCCGAAATTCCTTTGAATCCTGAAAGCAATGGAAATGGAAATCATCCCTCAAAATCGACGAGCAATCCCATCAAAAGCCAGCCATCTGTTTCGTCAGATATGCTACTAGAAAAAGAGGAACGGGGCTTTTGGCCTGTACTCAAAAATCAGAACTTCTTAGTTCTCTGGAGTGGGCAGGTCTTTTCTCAACTCGCAGATAAAGTTTATCTAGTTTTGATGATTGCCTTGATTTCTACTCGCTTTCAGCAAGCGGATCAAACGATTAGCGGTTGGGTTTCAGCCGTGATGATTGCCTTTACCATTCCCGCCGTATTATTTGGGGCAGCCGCCGGAGCCTATGTTGATAGGTGGCCGAAAAAAGCTGTTTTGGTACTAACGAATCTCCTACGAGGTGGATTTGTTTTGCTGCTGCCTCTACTACTTTGGCTCTCCAATAATATGAATTTAGGTCAACTCCCCTTGGGGTTTTGCCTATTACTCACGATTACGTTTTTAGTGTCTACCTTAACTCAGTTTTTTGCTCCCGCCGAACAAGCGGCTATTCCCTTAATTGTTAAACGAAATCATTTATTATCGGCCAACTCACTGTATACCACAACAATGATGGCTTCAGTGATTATTGGTTTTGCCGTAGGAGAACCCCTTTTAGCACTCGCCGATCTATTCTTTGAAACAATCGGTTGGGGGATGAATATTGGCAAAGAATTAATCGTAGGAGGAGCTTATGCGATCGCGGGCTTGCTATTAATGGGACTGAAACTGCGAGAAAAAAGAGACTTTAACCAACTTGAAAGTCCTCATATTTTAGAAGATTTACGCGATGGGGTGAAATATCTCAGTAATCATCATAAAGTTCGCAATGCCCTGATTCAACTGATTATTTTATTTAGCATTTTTGCCGCTCTTGCGGTTCTCGCGGTGCGTTTAGCAGAGATCATCCCTGAACTCAAATCTTCTCAATTTGGCTTTTTACTAGCCGCCGCAGGTGTGGGGATGGCGATTGGTGCCGCTCTACTGGGCCACCTGGGGCATCGATTCTCTCACATCCAGCTTGCATTAATTGGTTCAATTGGACTGGCGACTTGTTTGATGGGTCTGGCTATATTTGGCCAACAGCTCATTTCTACTTTTGTATTGATTATTATATTGGGTCTGTGTGCGTCGGTGGTTGCTATCCCCATGCAAACGACTATCCAAGCCGAAACACCCGAAGAAATGCGGGGAAAAGTCTTTGGCTTGCAAAATAATGCAGTTAATATTGCTCTGAGTTTACCGCTTGCTTTAGCAGGAGTCGCAGAAACCTATCTGGGCTTGTCCGCAGTCTTTGTTGGTTTAGCCGCGATGGCAACGGTTGGCGGGATTTTAACCTGGTACATCTCCATACAAGAAAGTTAGGCAAAAGGCAACAGGCAGTCAGAAGTCAGTAGAACTGTAAACTGTTCACTGTTCTACCCCCAGAGAAGGATAATCAGTGAATTTCGATGCGGAGAAGCTTATTCGTGGTAAATTCATCCAAAACCAACGAATAAAACTCTTATTGACCTGTGCATATAGCTTGGCTTGGAAAAAAATCACCGTTTTGTGGGAATGTTACCTATTCGAGAGAAGTCACCAACAGCCTATTAGACCGAGGATATCAAGTCAGTTTCCTCCATTTTGCCTCAGAACTCTCTAACGCTGAACGTCGAGACGAATGGCCGGTAGAAAATGGGAAATGGAAAATCGGGACTGAGAATTGGCCGTTGGATAGCGAGGGGCGGACACCCCCTGTAATGACTCAAGAAGTTCCTCTGCCTTGTCTGTACAAATCCCAAATCTATACCATTCCCACGTTCAAATCGAGTAAGGTCTTAATGCAGTCGTTGCGACAATTGAAACCCGATTTGGTTCATGCGTCGTTAACGCTATCACCGCTCGATTTTGTGCTTCCCGAAATTTGTGAGGAACTGAATCTGCCCTTGGTGGCGACTTTTCATCCACCTTTTGATCGCAAACTTCGTAATTTGACATCGGGAACCCAACACCTGATGTATCAAATTTATGCCCCTTTTCTGGCAAATTACGATTCTGTAATTGTCTTTTCACAAATTCAACGAGATTTGTTAGTCCGGTTGGGTGTCTCTCAACAAAAAGTTGTGGTCATTCCCAATGGGGTTGATGAACTGAAGTATTCTCCAGGGCCATCACGTCTGAAATCTCAACTCAAAACAGAGCGAGTGTTTGTCTATCAAGGTCGCCTCGCCCCTGAAAAAAATGTTGAGTCTCTCCTCAAAGCTTGGAAAAAGTTGGAAATGGGGCGAGATTCTCGGTTGGTGATTGTTGGGGATGGGCCGCTAGCGACGTCGTTACAGATGTACTATGGCCTCGAAGATGGCATAATCTGGTTAGGCTTTGTTGGGGATGAAGACCAACGCATTGAAATTTTACGGGGAGCTGATGTCTTTATTTTACCCTCTTTAGTCGAGGGGTTATCGCTATCATTACTTGAAGCAATGGCTTGTGGTGTCGCCTGTATTGCCACAGATGCAGGGGCTGATGGAGAAGTCCTCGAAGGAGGGGCTGGAATTGTCTTAGAAACCCACGCTGTAGCGACTCAGTTGCGAACTTTATTACCCCTGTTTCGAGATCATCAAGAGTTAACCACGCTCTTAGGATACAAAGCTCGTCAGCGTGTCTTAGATCGGTATACACTCAGTCGGAATATTACGCAAATGGAACAGTTGTATGCTGAGATTGTCCAACAAAAGCACTTAACCTACCCGCGTTGGTAAGTCGCTATCTGTTTTCCCCGATGCTTTCGGCCAATCGAACTCGGAGTTGCTAACTTTCTGTTAAAAAGGGATTCCGCGATTGGGGTTGAACTCTCGGGGGAGATGTTAGCAAACCGACGATGAACGATAGCTAATCACGATAGGATTGATGGTGAACCGAGAACGAATAATTGTTGTCTTGGGGGTTGTCAGTGCGATTGCTTCTCTGGTGATTGGGATGGCTAGAACGGCAACTGTATCTGAACTTCCGCACAAAAAACCTGACTATGAACGACTCTCAAAAATGTTAGCTGCTGGTGCTTTTCTCAAAGCAGACAGACAAACTTATCGGATGATGTTGATGGTGCTTCAGAAATATCCCGATCAGCTCTCGAAATCGGTTTATTTGACTGAAGCGGATATTGCTAAATTCCCCTGTGAAGATTTACTCAAGATTGATCAACTCTGGGATCAATATAGTCGAGGGAAATTTAGCTTTAGAACTCAGCATAAAATTTGGATGAATCTTCAACATCGTCAGATTTCAAAATCATTGAGTCTATCAGAATTATTTGAACATTATTCCCAAGAAGTCAACTGGAGATCGGCTCAAAGTTGGAAATCCTACGAGGAATTAACTTTTGATTTTCAAGCCAATCCCGGACATTTACCTGCCCTAGCTTCAGGGGGTTCCATAACAAAAGATGTTCAGATGAAAGATTTAAAGCAGAAAACGGATGTGCCGCTTTGGGGATTGAACGTTAACTGTGTTCAAGCCAATCAAGATGAGCCGTTGATGAAATGTACACCAAATCTCAGTCCGGCTATTTTTTCTCGTTTAGCAAGTTGTCAACTTAAAAACTAATTTTATTTGTTGAATTACCCGAAAAAAGGGACACCCCGAAGAGTGAACCCTTTTCAAAAAAGTATTCCTCGAGGTTCCCTAATTTCAGTGGTTTTTAATGACTAATCTAAGCGGGGATGGCGGTCGGTTCCCCCATTGAGATCAGGTGCATTATAGATCCCAAAATCAACGATCCCAGCATCACGCATAATCGCTTCAGCTTGAACTAATTGAGCGTCAGTTCCACTAACCATTAACAAATAATCACCTGCTTTGACGCGATTTTCATAGACTTTGGCATTATCTTCTGGAATTCCCATTCCCGTTAATGATCCCACCAGTCCTCCAGTCAATGCGCCAATACCTGCACCTGCTGCGGTTGTTCCTAATGCAGACAGTTCTCCGGCGACGAGCGCTGGTCCTACTCCCGGAATTGCCAAGCTCCCTAAACCAATCAGTAAACCTGTAATACCACCTAAAACGGTACCTGTTACTGCACCAATTCCCGCCCCTTCAGACGCTTCGTTTCCTTCTCCATGATCTCTAATTTCGTCTGCCCCTTCAACATTCTCAATGTTTCGGGCAATTAAGGAAACTCGATTCATATCATAATTGGCATCTTTAAATTTGCGAATTGCTCTCTCGATATCATGGCGATCTTTGAAAACGCCTACAGCACGTCTGTAAAGCTCAGTACCTTCAGTAGTAGCTCTCATTGTTAACCTCATCGATTTCGACTGTTATCCCTAAGATCGCTCAATTTCATCGCTTTCACATCCCTCTCGGGTAACAGTTGGGTCTAGAGACTAATCTATAAAAAGGAATAAATTTCTGTGCGGCAATTCTCTCTAAAGAGGGTAGATTTAGGTAAAATTATTAATAATATCTCTGAAGGATGAACGATCAATATAAATAATGAACGATCAAAAAGATTAATTCTTAGAATAAAAAATATCTGTTTTCCTATAATCAAACCTTTTTCATCATTCATTCTTCATCATTTATATTGAGCTTCTCAGTTTTTTTAGGAAGAAGATAAGACTCAGGTAGACGCAGTAGTAAATCTATATACCAAAAAGTCAAACACACTTTACAACAAACTGTAATTTGGAATAGACTTGGTAATATTTCACTTTTGATGGTGAATTTTTGTTCGGGAGTGCGCTATTTCCCCCTGTAGATCAGATACAGATTTTGGTAAACGGAGTAGCAGCCAAATGGACGAAAACCGCGTGCAGGCTTACGTTAGACTGATTAAAGACTTGTTGAAGTGTGACAGTGGGGAAGAAGCCCAGATTTTACAAGCCAACTCCGAACTTGTGGATGCGGGGTTGGTAGCAGTGATGCAACAAGTTGCCGAACAGATGGCAGCAGAGGAGAACGAAAATATAGCGGGTTGGTTGAGGAATATGGCATCTGAAATAGCCCAGATGTTGGGAATAAGGATATCAGCTACACCGCAGGACTATTTGCAGTTTTTAATGGAGGTTTTGCAGGCAACACAGGACAGTCAGGGTGACAAAAAAGTGGTTTATCCTCTGCTGCAAGCTAACTTAGATAAACTTGATGATGGCTTGACACAAATCTTGCAAGCTTGGGCAACCCAGACGCTATCAGAAGCCGAACCTCAACAGGCACAGTCTATTGCTGCTGTTTTAGTGCAATTTGGCAACCTCATCCAACAGTTTCCCCGGGGCAACAAAGCCAGCAATATGGAAACGGCGATCACATCCTACGAAAAAGCCCTGGACGTTTACACCCGCGATGGCTTTCCTGTGGAATGGGCAACGACTCAGAATAACTTGGCAACAGCCTACCATAACCGCATTCGCGGAGAAAAAGCCGAAAATGTGGAGACGGCGATCGCATTCTGCGAAAATGCTTTGATTGTTAATACCCGCGATGGCTTTCCAGAAGGCTGGGCAGACACTCACAATAACTTGGCAAATGCCTACAGAAAACGCATTCGCGGAGAAAAAGCCGAAAATGCGGAGAGGGCGATCGCATCCTACGAAAATGCCCTGGAAGTTTACACCCGCGATGGCTTTCCAGAAGGCTGGGCAATGACTCAGAATAACTTGGCAAATGCCTACATAGAGCGTATTCGCGGAGAAAAAGCCAAAAATGTGAAGATGGCGATCGCACTCTACAAAAAAGCTTTGGAAGTTCTCACCCGCGAAGCCTTTCCAGAAGACTGGGCAATGACTCACAATAACTTGGCAAATGCCTACAGTGACCGCATTCGCGGAGAAAAAGCGGAAAATTTGGAAATGGCGATCGCATCCTACGAAAATGCTTTGGAAGTTTACACCGGCGAAGCTTTTCCTTTTGAATGGGCAACGACTCAGAATAACTTGGCAAATGCCTACAGAAACCGCATTCGCGGAGAAAAAGCGGAAAATTTGGAAACGGCGATCGCATCCTATGAAAAAGCGGTGGAAGTTCTCACCCGCGATGCCTTTCCTTATGAATGGGGAAGGACTCACAATAACTTGGCTGCTGCCTACAGTAACCGTATTCGCGGAGAAGAAGCCGAAAATTTGGAGATGGCGATCACATCTTACAAAAAAGCCCTGGAAGTTCGCACCCGCGATGCTTTTCCTGTGGAATGGGCAAGGACTCACAATAACTTGGCTGCTGCCTACAGTAACCGTATTCGCGGAGAAAAAGCGGAAAATTTGGAGGAGGCGATCGCATCCTATGAAAAAGCGGTGGAAGTTCTCACCCGCGATGCCTTTCCTTATGAATGGGCAACGACCCACAATAACTTGGCTGCTGCCTACAGTAACCGTATTCGCGGAGAAAAAGCCGAAAATTTGGAAAAGGCGATCGCATCTTACAAAAAAGCTTTGGAAGTTGACACCTGCGATGCCTTTCCTGAAAACTATACCCAAACTTTATTCAATTTGGGAGTTGCCTACCAAGATTCCGAGAAATGGCAAGATGCTTACAATACCTTCTCTGATGCGATCAATGCTACCGAATCTTTGCGAGAGGAGATTCTATCGGGAGATGAAAGCAAACAGAAACTTGCCGAAGAACACAATCGAATCTATATTGGCATAGTAGAAACCTGTCTGCAACTCAATCAACCCATAGAAGCCCTAGAATATGCCGAACGCAGCAAAACTCGCAACCTGGTTGAACAAATCCTTCTCCGCGACTCCCAGAATATTTTCCCAACCGATGTTGCCAACAAACTCGCCCAACTCCGCGACGACATTGCCAGCGCCCAATACCAAATTCAAAAGGGTCAAGTTGAAAATTATCAAGAATTAGCCCAACGTCTGCAAGATTTGCGACAACAGCGTAACCAATTGCAGGATCAATATCTTCCCGTTGGTTATGGTTTCCAGTTCGATACATTCCAGCAAATTCTCGATAGCGAAACTGCGGTTATTGAGTGGTATCTTGTTGATGAGACGTTCCTTGCTTTTATTATCCTTCCGCCTTCATCGGATAGTCGAGGAGTTGAAGGTATCGTTCCCCCCTCTACTTCTAGGAGAGGGGCTGGGGGAGAGGTCATTGTCTGGCAGTCTACTATTGATGATTTTGAACAGTTAGGGAATTGGGCAAATACCTACCTGCAAAATTACTATTCTGAACGAGATACTTGGCGTGACAAACTCACCGACGAACTACAAAAACTTGCTGATATTCTCCATCTCGATGAACTTCTCGCCCATCTCCCCGCTTCCTGTAACCGACTCATTCTGATTCCTCACCGCTTTTTGCATCTGTTTCCATTACACGCTTTACCTGTTAAACCAGAGACGGCCAGCCTATTTCTAGAACCCGATCCAAAAGGGCGCAAGCCTTGCACCCCTACGGAGGAATATGCCGAAACTGAACCCAGTTACCTACTCGATATTTTCCCCAAGGGTGTTAGCTACGCCCCCAGTTGCCAACTGTTGCAACAGGTTAAAACCCGTCAGCGTTCAGATTTTGACAAGCTGTTTGCGGTTCAAACACCGACTCCTGATTTATATGAAAAATACGAAAAGGATTTAGGTGCAGTTGGGGCGATTAAAAAACAGTTTTCCCATAGTAATATTCTCAGAAAAGGAAAAGCCACCAAAGCGGCACTATTACCCACAAATACAAATACACAAACCCTGACTCCACTAGAAGATCTAAAATCGGCTCATTGTCTATTTTTCTTCTGTCATGGTTACTTTAACCCAAATTCTCCCCTTGATTCCGGGTTGGTGCTTGCTGACGATAACCTCACTCTGGCAGAAATTATCGCCTATTTTCGCCTGGAAAACTGCCGCCTGGTGACTCTTTCGGCTTGTGAAACTGGAATTCCCGATTTCAACAATATCAGCGATGAATATATTAGTCTACCCTACGGCTTTCTATTAGCGGGAAGTACAAATGTTGTCAGTAGCCTCTGGGAAGTTGATGCCACTGCTACCGCTTTATTGATGATAAAATTTTATGAAGAACTCCAGCAGCAAGATAATATTGCCCTTGCCCTGCGAACTGCTCAATTTTGGCTACGGAATACTACCGTTGAAGGTTTTCAAACTTGGGTGAGTCAATCAAACTTAATTCGAGTTTGGCGAGTTAAATTAGAAGGATACTTCGAGAAATGGAAGCAAGAAATGGGTGCAACTACAAAACTGTTTAATTCCCCCGATTATTGGTCTGCATTTTGTATCGTTGGAAAAGGAGAATAATTCATGTCTATATACCTCGCTAGCACTCAAGCATTCATCAATCTGTATAAAAGGGGAATAATTTCTCAGGAATCTTTCAATCAAATCTATCAGCAAACTAAAGACTTAGAAGACGACGAGAATATTGCTGAAGCTATTGAAGATTGGTTAGACTCTCAAAATGACAGTCAGCTTCTAGAAGCTTATGATAATCAACACAGAAAACTCACGAATTCGACTTCTTTAGAATCAGGGGAACCATTAGGCCTTCGTAATACAAAATCGCCAACGCCTGTAGGAGAACCCAACCCAACTAGCCGAGAATTACTAGACAATATTATGATTAAAAATAAACCCTCGGCTGATGATAATTCTCAATCGAGTTCATCGAGTACATGATCTATTTAATCCATAGCGTGGAAATTGATCTAAAATTCACTCAGGATTAAAGAGTATTGAAGAATGAGAAATCTATTGAGTTGAGCAATTTTATTGTGAAAAATTTTAGCATAAGTCTCTTTGCGTTTCACCTCTGTCAAAGCTTTAATAATGCTTTAGATGAAGTTGATGATGAAGCTTCAATATTATGGGAAAATCTGGCTAAATTAGGAGACGAAGTGTTTCCTTTTACTGAACTAAAAGATTTGCGATCGCATCTACAATGCTATACCGAAAACATCTATAAGCCCGCAAAAAAAGAGCGAGAAAAATACAAGCTAACATATCGTGACGATATTGACTGGGGGAGTATTCCTACAGCAGAAGGCTTTCAAATTCATGGTAATCTCCATGCGTTTCGCCTCCATGATACCTATGCGGCTGATTTAACTTTATCTCTCGATCCAACTCAAGAAATTAATATTCCTCAGCTTCAAGTCTTCAAGCCAAAATCTCTACTGCCTACTATCATTCAAGCGAATTTAGGACAAACTCTTTGGCTATATGCTGAAGTCGATCTCACTGAAAGTGAATGTGAGGAACTTGCAAAAAAATGTGCAAATGCTTTATTAGCAGAAACAGCCCTTAACCCAAAGTTAGAAAGTAAAGGAAATTTATTTGGTAGTTTATTATTTGAGTTTAAGCTGATAGCTTCTAGCGACTCTGATCGCTTAAATCAGCAATATCATCTTTTGGTATTATTGAATAATCAACTGAGTTCAAGTATTGATAGATTAGGTGAAGGCTATGACTGGTTATTAACCCTACTTTGCTGTTATCATAAAATTCACTTTATCTCTTTGGAGGCTGACACAAGTTATCAACAAGCCAGAGATCTCTACAGCCAATTAAAAGGTATTTTGGATAAATTTCCTGACTGCATGAAAAATAACGACAGAAAAATTCGTCTAGAAAAATTAAAGCAAACCTTGATACAACTACCCGAAAACATGGTAAAATATAGTCAGTGCTTAAGCGATATCAAAACTTATTGTACATCCCTAGATACTAATATAAAAAATTACAAAAGCTGCTTAGAAAAGCTCAAAGAGTTAGGAGACATTCCTCAATATTGGCAAGAGTTTATTCAACAAAGTGGCGATCGCGATCTGCGCCAAATCCAAACTCATCTCAACTATCTTTCCCCGACACAAGCAACTTTACAACAGTCAATTGATACGATTCGGGGTATAGTAGAAATTGAACAAGCGGAGATCGATCGCTTTAGCGAAGGTGCCGCCCAAAACCGCCAACAACGCCTAGAACTCCTCGTTACCGTCGTTAGTACCGGATTAGCTGTTAGCGGGATTTCTTCCCAAGTTGCCAACGAACCTGCGATTACCATTCTCAGCCAATGGTTTCCCGGCTACTTTTCCCCCAATCCCCAACCCACATCACCTGACTATCTGTTTTCTAGTTTTTCTCCCGTCGCCTTTCACCTATTTTTAGGGATTCTGGTTGCGATTCCCTTTGGTGCCATCGTTTGGAGTTTGCAAACGAATCTGATCGGAAAAATGGTTCGGGTTCTGAAAAAATCCTAGAGCGTTATCGATGCAATAAAATGTTACTTTCAAACCAAAGGGGACAAACGCCGTTGCTGAGTGCAATTTGTCTATCTTCGCCTCATCTTTTCCCTGGCGACCGTCTGAAATTTGATCGGATGCGATCGCACCTGATGATACTCTATATAGAAGCATTCAAATCATTAATATAAAGTAAAGTGAAGTTGAAATGAGTGAATCGACCCCAATCCCCTATCTGTTGCGGGCTGCGCGTGGAGAACAGTTAGACCGCCCTCCCGTATGGATGATGCGACAGGCGGGACGCTATATGAAAGCCTATCGAGATTTGCGCGACCAATACCCTTCTTTTCGCGATCGCTCTGAAAAAACTGACATCGCTGTTGAAATCTCTCTACAACCCTATCGCGCTTTTGCTCCCGATGGTGTGATTTTGTTCTCTGATATTCTCACTCCTTTACCGGGAATGGGGATTAATTTCGATATTATCGAAAGCAAGGGGCCGATTATTGATCCGCCCATCCGCAGTTTATCTCAAATTGAACAACTTTATCCCCTTGAACCTGAAGAATCTCTGCCGTTTATTCGCGAGATTTTACAAACTTTGCGTCAAGAAGTCGGAAATAACGCCGCAGTTTTAGGGTTTGTTGGCGCTCCCTGGACGTTAGCCGCTTACGCCATTGAAGGGAAAAGTTCTAAGGATTACACTGTTATCAAAGGTATGGCATTTTCTGAACCGGAAATGCTGCATCAACTCCTCGGAAAACTCGCAGATTCAATTGCAGTTTATGTTCGCTATCAGATTGATTCTGGCGCTCAAATTGTCCAAATGTTTGACTCTTGGGCAGGTCAATTAGCCCCTCAAGATTACGAAACGTTTGCGTTACCCTATCAAAAACGAGTCGTTGATTTGGTGAAGCAAACGCATCCCGATACACCAATGATTTTGTATATTAATGGTAGTTCGGGAATATTAGAACGGATGTCAAAATCCGGCGTTGATATGATTAGTGTAGACTGGACTGTAGATATGGCAGAAGCGAGAAGTCGTATCGGTCATCATCTGGGAGTTCAGGGAAATATCGATCCTTGCGTTTTATTTGGGTCAAAACAGCTAATTCGCGATCGCATTTTAGAAACCATTCAAAAAGCAGGAAATCGCGGTCATATCCTTAATCTCGGACATGGCGTTTTGCAAAAAACCCCCGAAGAAAATGTTGCCTATTTCTTTGAAACGGCTAAACAAGCAGACCAATTGTTAGCAGTTCCCGTTTAAGTTGAACAGGCTGAAGAATGACGGGTAGCATTTTCGAGTTGAGTCTAAAATCTATCCGTTTATTCTTTTATTTCTTCTATGACTAAACGAATTTTAATCACCGGGGCGAGTGGCTGTATTGGTCACTATATTGCTGAAATTCTGATTCAACAAACGGATTATGAATTGTATTTTTTGGTTCGGAACCCGGAGAAATTGGGGTTTGATTATACAGCCCGTTCAGGGATTTTTATTATTCAAGCCGATTTGCGAGATATTGAACAATATAGCGAACTTTTACCTACGATTAATATAGCCATTTTAGCGGCGACTTCTTGGGGAGGAATTGAGGAAGTTTTTGAAGTTAATGTTAATAGTAGCTTGCGGTTAATTCAATCTCTCAACCCAGAAGTTTGTGAACAAATTCTCTACTTTTCAACCGCGAGTGTTTTAGGGCGAGATAATCAAATGCTAAAAGAAGCGGGAGAAATTGGAACCGATTATGTTCGTTCAAAATATGAATGTTTGCATCAATTATTAAGCCTTAAACAAACGTTACCGCCTTTAAGAATATTATTCCCAACTTTTGTATTCGGAGGAGATACAAATAAACCCTATTCTCATTTATCTTCGGGTTTACCGGATGTGATCAAATGGCTAGATTTAATTCGTTGGTTAAAAGCAGATGGCGGGTTTCATTTTATCCACGCCGAAGATATCGCTAAAGTTGTTTATTATTTTGTTAATCATCCTCCCACTTCATCCGAAACTGAACAGGTTATTTTAGGAAATCCAGCGATTAGTGTTAATGAAACCGTTGAAGAAATTTGTAAGTTTTATCATAAAAAAATCTATTTTCGTATTAATTTATCTCCTGTACTTACCAATATTATCATAAAAGTGTTTAAAATTCAGATGGCAGACTGGGATAGATTTTGTTTAAACTATCGTTATTTTACCTACCAAAACCCTGTTAATCCTTCTGTTTTTGATGTTAAACCCTCTTATCCAACACTCACAGAGGTATTAAAGTAGAGTTCTAAGAAATAAACAAGCTAACAGGAAGCAAACGAACAGCTAAAATCAGCAACACCAACCTGTAAACTAGGCAGCATAACAAGCGACTTTAAACGATCCCTTGCCATAATGAGTTAGACATCAGGGGGCTATTTGAAATTACCCCCATTGAGTTCGCTGCTGGATTTCAAGGCTTTCTGAGATTTATCTTCGTCTGTCAATTGTAGTGTATGTATAAATGTATTCGTCTGTGTTCTAATACGGTCAACTGATACAGATGGATCTTTTAGTTCGGTTTTGAGCATTTCTACAAATCTTTCTAGTTGTGTCTTAATGTAGTTCAATTTAAGAGCATACAATACTAAAATCACAACTACAATCACAGACGTTACTAATAAACCGTAAAAAAAGCTCCTCCAATTATTTCTTTCCTTAAGTGTTTGATCTAACAATTTTTTTGTATCGTCATAATCTATTTTGATTTGTTTGGCTTGTCCTACTTCCTCTCTCGTAGTTCCCATAGTGTCATAAAAATCTCGCATATTATTTTCTAAATCAACTCTATCTGCAATCAGTTTATCCTCTTTCTTGTTCAAAAAGTTCTCGCGTCTATCAAGTTCTTGCCCTTTCTTGGCGAGGGCTTCTTGCTCTTCTGCTGTACTTCGACCCCCTTGTAAATCAGACTTTAATCTTTCATTCTCACCAGTCAACTCCAATACTCTCTTTCTCATATCTTCTATTTGAACTTTCTGTTCATTATAAAGATTTTCATATACAAGTGCATTTCTATTGTTATTGTTAAACGGTCTACCATCTGATAAAGTGATTGCCAATAATACACCTACACAAATAATAGCCAAAACAACAATAACAATTTGTTTTCTATCTATATCTTTCCAGTTCATATTTATATTAGTTGCTAATCAGTTTTAGACAGTCTTAAATTAATCGGAATCTAGATCCTGAAACCCCAGCCACAACAACAAAGTCTCTTCAATTTTTCCTAACTGTTCCGAGTTTAATTCACCCAGTTTTCTGAGGAGTTTTGCGTGAGGAATGGTAATAATATTCTGCACATCGAAGACACCAGACTTCAAGAATTTAGCTTTAACATCTACCTCAAAACGTGAACCTCTTGGACTGGTTGTATGAGGAACTAGAGTGGCTAACGCTCGATCTTGCTCGAAAGCAGGAATACTGACCACCAAACAGGGTCTAACTTTTGCAACATAGCCCAGATCAACAAGCCAAACTTCGCCACGTTCAGGACTACTCATAATCTGCTTCTTGCTGATCTAGTGTTAAGAATAACTCCTCAGCATTTAAAACCAAGTCTTCATCTGTTAATGGTGGAAAATCCAAATGGACAAGCCGCCTCAAAATTTCTACCGCAACCTCAAGTTGCTCTGCATCAGGTAAGCGATCAAAATTCTTAAGAATCTCTTGTGCTAAAACAGTCATAAATTTTAAAGCTGGATCTATTTAGACGTTAGCACAGGTGCTAGAAAGCTAGCAGGCTGTTCTGTTTAATCAAATTATACCTTAGATTCGCGCCTTGCTTTTGCTGCCCGCAGTTTTTCCCAAGCAGCTTCGGTTCCAGGTTTGGGGGGTTGTGCTGTTATGATAATCAAGCCAAGTTTTCATGGGTACACGAGTTCCAACAAAAACAGGAGTTCCACCTAAGATATCAGGGTCACTCTGAATAACACGCGCTGCGGTTGCCATGTCAGTTATCGGGTAGTAGGAATTACTCTTATTTTAGCTTATCTTCAAACACAGCCTAACTAAGCTTATTGTTATTGATGTGTTTCCATTCTGCTTTAGACAGTATTCTGCACGAGCCATTCCATAACCTCTTGTGCGTTTTTGTCGGGTGGGAAAACGGGATAAAAGACTTTAACAATTGTTCCCCCATCTGCTATCAGGGTGAGTCGCTTAATTAATCGTTTTCCCTCTACCTCAAAGGTAGGTAATTTTAATGAGGTTGTGAGTAGAAAATCTGCATCGCTGAGAAGTTCAAAGGGCAAGTGCAGTCGTTCAACTGCTTCTTGTTGGGATGATGAGTCTTGTGTACTAAGTCCGTATACCTGAACTCCCAGAGTTTGTAATTCAGCATGATAATCCCGAAAAGCACAAGATTGCCAAGTACAACCCGCAGCGCCCGGTATCTCTTCCCATCCGTCAGGTATTGGTACATTAGGTTGCTTCGTCATAGGATAACAGTAAAGAACAACCTTTCCCAAAAGGGTTGACAAGTCTAATTGATTACCGCCAGTAGAAGTGAGTGTTAATTGAGGTAATCTCTCACTCAACAGGTGATTACACGCCCCATCATCCTGGGGAATTGGTAATTTTGATAAATCAGGTAAATATTCCATCTACAACTCCCTACTCTAACCAGTAACTTAAGCGGTCTAACTTAGAATTTTAGATGAATATCGGATATTGTATAGTGCTACTTAAATCGAGAGGCAACAGCAAGCTGTGAATAGGTTTCAATCTTTAAAATGTCCTAACCTTAAGGTGTAGCGCTATCAACTCGATCGCCTTATCGTTGTTGTTCAAGACAGCGAGTAATCACTTGAGCCGCTCTTTTAGCTCCCTTTTCACTCTCAATCTTTTTCCCTAATATTTTAGCTTTCTGTTGTATTTCTGTTGTCAAAACAGAGGTAATCGCCGCAGATAATTTTTCTGAAGTGAGCTTTTTTCGGGGAATGGGTTTGGCACCAACACCCAGTTCATAAACACGTCGTCCCCAAGCAAATTGATCGTTTGCGTGTGGAATTAAAATACTCGGTACACCAGCCCTGAAACCAGCCGCCGTTGTTCCTGCACCCCCATGATGAACGACGGCTGACATCCGGGGAAATAACCAAGCATGAGGCGCACTTTCCAGCATAAATATATTTTCAGGAATTGTATCGAGCTTCGTCATCCCACTCCATCCCGTCGCTAATACACCCCGTTGGCCCGATCGTTGAAGCGCATCAATCACTAATTCTGTTCTTTGAGCCGCTTTAGTGGGATTGCCTAGACTACCAAAACCAACGTAAACCGGGGGTTTTCCGCTTGCTAGAAAGTCCTGTAGCGCATCAGTCGGATGCCAATTATCCCCTTCGTCTAAAAACCAATAGCCTGTGTTCTGCACATATTCGGGCCAGTCCTGCGGCTTTGGAAACACATGATTACTGCAAGAAACAATTGTTGGATAGTTTTTCGTTTGTTGTTTTTTGAACGGATTTGTAAAATTTTGGGGAATACGGCCAAATTTCTGTTTCCAGAATTCTTTGATAGGCGATCTCGACATCCCCCACATCGTTTGTTCAAACAGGAGATGGGTGAGATAATTGATCCTTTTTCCGAGGTGTACTGAGTCGTAAAAAATTAGTGATGGGTAGTCTTGTGTGGGTGTCATCGGAAATGGCGACGCGAAAATACTGGGAATATTCAAAGCCTGAGCGACAAAATACCCGATAGCAGCCCCCGGATGATAAATGATCGCGTCTGAACCTTGACAAGCATCATAAAGATCCTTCTGCCCGTCAAAAACAAGGGATTTCAGCGTGTTGAAACTGAGGATGATCTTGAGCGGGTTGTCGGCTTCCATCGCTTTTCTAGCCTGAAGATTTGAAGCGATTTTGGAGATGTCACCTTGAAGGGGGTAAAACTCTAGTCCGAACCCCTTGACAAAACTCTCGAAGGTTTCAGACGCGGCAATCCGAATGGTGTAGTCTCCTGCCCTCTTTAGTGCTACCCCCAGAGCAATGTAAGGTTGTACATCTCCCCTTGTACCTACTGCTAGCATCGTGATCAACATAAGCTGCTTTAAATTAGTTAGGCTAACTAATTATAGATCAGGAAGACTCGGTTTGTCGAAAGAGTTTGACCAACTTCGTGATTGTGGCTTGGAATTGTCTGGCTTCGTCTTCACTCAGGGCTGCGCTGATAAAGTCTCCATACTCTTTCAGGGCTTGATATTTGGCGTTAACTAGCTGCATACCTCTTTCTGTCAAACAAACCCGAAAAACCCGTTTATCCTCACGAGACTGGGTTTTTGTGACATATCCCCTTTGAGTCAGCTTATTAATTCCTGCGGTGACTGAAGCTTTGGTGATGGACAGCTTTTCTGCAATTTCTGTAATGGTGGGTTCTCCAAGCTGATGGATGGCATCGATATATTGAAATTGGCTGATCGTTAACTGTGAAACGCCGGAAGTGTTTCCGACTTCCTCTTGCAGTTTCTTGAATAACGAATCCAGTGTGTTGACAAATTCAATTAAAATTTCTTCCATACTTCACTTACTATACTTTCAGAAGTCTGAAAGACAACTTCATAATGTTCGACCTTTGGAAAAGGCTCGTAAAAATGATGCAGTAGAGAACGCCACTCTTGGTACTCCGGTGATTGTCGGAAACCAACGGTGTGATCATGAACTACACGCCATCCGTCTTCGACTGAGATGGCGGTTTCTGTCGCTTCATTTGAGCCAGTTGCCTCATAGATCCACAAAATTTTGCAGCCTTTGAAGTAGAGCTAGACTCATCTGCGACTGACGACGCAAGTTCCTTACGCCGATACCATGTTAAACATACTTTTGCTGAGTTGATATCTCGGTCATCTTGATTAGAGCAATGTTGGCAGATATGCAATCTGTCGCTCAAACTTTTGGGCGTTAATTCCCAGCATTCGTTACACCGTTGAGTGGGTTTCAACTGTTTGGTTGGTGCGTGAACAACAAAACCTTTACCTTCTTCTAATTTATAAGTAATGGCTTGTTTTAGCATTCCAATACCTACATCAAGAAGGGATTTATTCAATCCGGCTTTTTGACGTTTCCGCTTACTCCCTTTTTTCGCTTTACGGGTCATACCTTTGAGATTAATCTTTTCAGTCACAACGATGCTGTTACGGCTAGTGAGATCTGCTGCGACTTGGTGAACCCAATTAACTCTCTGATTGGCAACCTTACGCTTAACCTTGGCAAGTTTACTCTGTACTTTCTTCCACCGACGAGAGCCTTTTTGCTTCCCTTTTATGGGTCGCTGCTTTCGCCTCAACTGTTTTGATAACTTTTTAATTTCCGACTCAGCTTGTTTGAGAAATTTAGGAGATTCAACAATAGTACCATCGCTAAAAGCAATGGCAGTTTTACATCCAAAATCCGCTCCAACAATTTCCCTTCCTAATTCCCGAACGGGTTCGCAGTTAACGGTGAGAGAAGCGTACCATAATCCATTTTTCCAAAGAATTGTGCAAGTAGTCGGATCTCCCCAGGTTCGAGCTTTACCTCTCATCTGTACCTGAAATCCCAAGTCTTTTAACTCCAAATATCCGTTATCTCCAATTGAATGAACTTTCCATGATTGTTTATCAGGATAAGTCCATCCTCCGTAGAATCTAGACGACTTGAATTTGGGATACTTACTCAACCCGTTAAAAAACCTTTGGAACGCAAAGTCCACACGCTTTAAAGTCGCTTGCAATGCGTGAGAACCTAACTGTTTGTAGTCAGTCCATACTTCCTTGAAAGCGGGTAGGGAGTTTTGCTGCTCAAGATAATTAACGGAATGATTGAATTTATGGTACTGAGTTCGACGATTAGCAACCGCAGCATTATATAGAAGGCAGTGCAGCTTTCGGGCGTAATGCAGCCTGTCTTCTTGTTGCTTGGTTAGATAAAGTCGGTAAGTTAAGCGTCGTGTTAGCATGAAAAGATTGTAGCATGGATAAGGGGTGTTGATTCTAAGATCACAACCTAAAATCCCAACTCAATATTGATTGTCATCCCCTTCAAAATACTACCATTACGAATAAAACAAAGGTAACTTTACCCTAAACCCAGGCTGATGGGATTCAGATACTATCCCCACCGATCGCTTTCATTGTGTCTTACAACTGACGACAGGAACCTGTTCAACTGAGTTTTGTACAAATACCACTCCAGAAATTCTTGCGCGGCGTGATTAACGACTCTAAATCGATTGTACTTCCTCAAGTAATTGATGGATTTCTTCTGCTGAAAAATGTCTTTGACCACAACCCTTCCACAAACTATCAAATTGTTCTCGAAAATGTTTGTACCAATGAGGATCACGACTTGGATTTAACTCAAAAGTAGGAGCGAAGGAATCAGAATGGTGTGGATATATTTCTACAATGATTCGTCCATAAGTTTCATCAGGATCGATAACGATTATCCCAAAAGCAGGTTTGTAGGGAAGTAATCCCAATTCAATTTTGTCAGAGGAAGAGGCTAACATTCTAATTCTTTCAAGGTTAGGACGCAACAAATCAATGTAGAATTGACGATTACTCACTCCTTTGCTACGCAGCACAGCTTGATCTGGAGCTGTACTCATGGGGTCCATTAAAATGATTCTTACTGTCGATCCTACTCTCAACCGTTCTTCTAATGTAGCTGAATAATCGCGGAGGGTTCGGCTCAGTATCGCTCCGGCAATTCCGATGTATTTTGCTTTCGATAAATCAGGCTCAATTGAACGTTTAGCTGTCCAGAAAAAATCATCTGCACTTTGGGTTTGAGTCAGTTTATTTGAGAGTTCTTCAAGACTTTCTCTTGTACTCAGACTGGTAGAGACAACGAGGGCTAAAACAGCTAATGTAATATTGGTCAAGATATCAGGGGAAGCTAGATTAAAGATGTCTAAAGCCAGGATGATGAAAATAAAAGCCAACGTGATGTAGTATTCAATATTACGTCCTGAAGATAGATCTTGAACAGCTTTTTTGATAAACCGAATCATAAACTCTACACTCCTAAAATCTTAGTATTAACAAACATAAAAATCTTTAAAATTGGGATCATAAATTGGGATGTATTTTGTTTAAATTATCGTTTTTTCCCGACTAACAGTTTATCAATCCCATAGCTACTCCTCAATAGTTGTTCGTTCTTGCTCAAAATTATCCACTAAATTTGATTGCCCTCTTTCATCTATTTCCTGTCTAATCATTCTTTTGGAGAGTTGACGGCTTACTACTTTTGCTCTTTCATCGAAAAACTTATCGTAATCATCAATCCAAATCCCAAAAGCTTCTAGATATTCTATATAGACTTGATTAATTTAACCTTATTTTAACACAAATTTAAAGTAGAGTTGCTATGCTTATTCTGCTTGACTTTGTAAAATTTTAGTATTTCCATGTGGGTTTTCAATCATTTATCAAAGATTACTATCCTCACCCTGAGTAGCTTCTGGCTTTGGAGTTCTATTGCTGTTGCGGAAGTTAATGAACGTCATCTCACCATTGATGCTAACACTCCTTCTTACAATGTGTTAGTTCAAAAAGCAGAAACATTAGCCAAACAATCTATCGAACAAGCCTTTAAAGAAAACTCAACCCTTGAAGCAATTACAATTATGATTCTCGGTGAACGAGGTGGTCAAACTGTTCCTATTTTAAGAACTCGAGTCACTCGAAGTCAATGGCAAGCAAACAGCGATGTTTCCGAGTGGACCAGATATTTTCCCCCATCACAGTCTCTACTCGGTTATAGAAATAATACTCCCACTCAGTCCACCTCACGTTCTGTTTCCCCAGGGAGAACCCCACCTCAGCCAACCGCTCAACCGCCTCGTTCTCAACCGTCAGCTTCTCCTGTTCCCCCGCCTCCCCCTCAACCCACTCAGACAACCGCTCAACCGACTCAGAGCAATTCTCCACAAACTCAACCCAGTCCTGAATCTCCTAATGTTATTCGACTTGAACCTCGTTCAAGCCCACGTCGTAGAGCAAGAGAAGATGATCCAGGGTTCAGAGATGATTAAAACATGAGAAGGGAATTTTTGAGACAAATTAACCGAAAATTAACCTAAATTTAATTACTTCTTAGTTAATGTTTTTATTAACGGATTTTAAAGATCTAGGAATAAACTACTAAAGGCTGACGTGTTAGTTGAGTGAATCAATCACAACTTAGCAACGCTTATCATCTGAGACACCCAACCAAGCAATTCATAAAGCGATATCTCTCTATGTATATCTTTCAAATCTTGGGGAATCAGTTCCGGAGAGTATAAGTTTTTTTGATTCATTTCAGCTAACCGTAAGAGAGGAGAACGGTCATCTACCCTCTCTACAGCAAACGTAGAGAAAAAAGAGTTAAACTTCAATGTCTAAATACAGTCGTCGGCAATTCTTAATTTTCTTTGGTAGTAGTGCAGCAGCAGCGACACTCGCCCCTAAAATAGAGTCCAGCTTGTTTGCTAGAAACAGCAGTATTGCTCAGGCTCAAACCGTTGCTTTTACCCCGGTAAAGCTTCCTCATCCCCTAGAAGCCTACACTTTAATGCCCAGTGCGGTTCCGACAGCCGGAAATGGTGGTGTTCTTCCCACTGGAATGGGAATGCTCTCACCCGGACAAGATCTCAACTTACCGTTTTACGAAGTCTTTGATAATGTCGTTGTTCCGCCAGAGTATGAGTATTATGTCATTGTGCGTTGGGGCGATCGCGTTTTCCCAAGTTCCAATGACTACTTTGGTTACAACTGCGACTACACCAGCTTTATCCCCACTAGCAGCGACTTTTCTGAAGGGTTCCTGTGGGTGAACCACGAATATGTTTCCTATCCGATCTCACCTGTTGCACCAGAGACTGACCCAGCCTTAGCTGCATTCGGATCAACGGCTCCTACGGTACTCGGTTTAGACTTATCGACTCGCAACCGAGCCACTTTAGGAGAATTTCTCTACAACCTGGGCGGCTCAATTCTCTTTATCAGAAAAGGCGCAGATGGTCGCTTTGCGGTAGAATCGGGTAATTCGTTTAACCGACGCATTCATGGACTTTCGGGTTTAGGAATTAACGCCGAACGTAGCGACGGTTATCAAAGCGTCACCTCTTGGGGAAATCGCCAAGGAGACACCAATTACTTAATTGGAACTGGGCCTGCCGCAACAGAAGTTTTCCCCTTGAGTTCTGATGGTTTAGGAAATCGGATTATTGGTACGGCTTACAACTGCTCAGGCGGTACAACCCCTTGGGGAACCATTCTTACCGCAGAAGAAAACTTCCAGGGTTCTGAAGAATTTTTTGTTGGGGTGCAGGAAGGAGTTCTGCCGAACGGCACACAAACCGGATACATCGACGGTACAGTTGGGGCTGAATTTGGCTTGGTCGGTGAAAAATACGGTTGGATGGTGGAAGTAGCCCCTGGCGATCCGAACTTCCGTCCCCGCAAGCACTCCTATTTAGGCCGTTTTCGCCATGAAAATATTGGATTTCGGGTTGAACCCGGTCGTCCCTTGGTTGGATATATGGGAGATGACCGTCGAGGCGGACATACTTGGAAATTTGTCAGTGCAGGCGTGGTAGAGTCACCCACTGCTGCGGTTAATAGTTCTTTGTTTGAACTCGGAACCCTCTATGTTGCGAAGTTCAACGCGGATGGTACGGGAGAATGGATTCCTCTAACGCTGCAAACTCCCACCAATCCTAACGTTCCTAGTGAAATTGCATCCGTTGAGTTGCAGTTTCTCGGTGAAGCCCAACGGGATGGTCGAGTTCGCTTACCCAAGCGGGCAGGAATTGCGGGAGAAACGGAAGATGGGGGTACTCTCGTCGTCGATTTGACTAACGAAGCCACTGCAATACCGGGTTATCGAGGCAAGACTTTAGCAGATTTCTACACTTCTCAAGGGGCTGTTCTCGTCGATGCCTTCGCCGCAGCCAATTTGGTTGGGGGAACTCCCAGCGCTCGTCCAGAGGACTTAGAAGTGAGTCCCATGACGGGAGAAATCTTCGTAGCTTACACGGACTCAGAACCGGGTAGCGATGGTTATCCCGACTCTCGGATTTTTACAGTCAGTAAATACACCCCAGATATCACCGCACCTCAAACATCGGGAGATTTGATCAAAATCGCTGAAGCCAATAATGATCCAGCCGCTTTGAGATTTACCTGGAGTAGCCTGGTTAAAGGAGGCGAAGGTGGAGCGTTAGGAGGGGCAGGCTATGCCAATGTTGACAACCTAGAGTTTGACAGCAAGGGAAATATCTGGGGTGTAACGGATATGTCTACGAGCAACCACAACGGTTTCACAACCGGAGCAAGTCCAG
This sequence comes from Limnoraphis robusta BA-68 BA1, assembly GCF_034932365.1. Taxonomy (NCBI): domain Bacteria; kingdom Bacillati; phylum Cyanobacteriota; class Cyanophyceae; order Oscillatoriales; family Sirenicapillariaceae; genus Limnoraphis; species Limnoraphis robusta. Next base: position 69,670 of record NZ_JAYGHR010000062.1, read on the forward strand.
AGGCGCGAGAAATTGATCATACGACCACCGGAGCATCAGGGAATTTAACGGGTGTATTTGGCAATAACTGGCTGTTCTACATCCCGATGAGCGGGCAAATGGCAGGTATGATTGTTCCCTTTGCCTACGGCCCACCCCGTTGTGAAATGACGGGGCCTTACTTTATCCGCAATGCTGCTGGACAGGATGAAACTTTGCTTCTGTCTGTTCAGCATCCGGGTGAAGATGTCCCCATTGGTGATGGCGTTAAACTCAGTCGTTCTATCCCGATGTTGAGTTTAGACGGAACGCTGTTTAATCAAGAACGTTTGGTACCGCGTGGTAGCAACTGGCCGAGTAATGTTGAAGGCGACCCGAACGGCCCTCCTCGTCCGTCTGTGATTGGGGTTCGTCGTAGAGGAGGCGGCGCGTTTATCTAATTAAAAACCGGGTTTCTCGGAGAAACCCAGTTTTTCAGGCTCAAGTTTAATTCAAGAATGAGAAAACCCTCTCGCTTCCAGAGAGAAATGAGAGGGATTTTTTGGGCTGTAACTATAACTTCAATAATCGTTTTCCGTGAACGACGGCTACAACCGTCACAGTCTCATCCTTAACTCGATATAAAATTCGATAGGTATATGCAAACTGTTCTCGAATAGTTTCATCACCAAACTCTTGAACGACGTTACCCAATTGGGGACAGTCACTCAATTTGCGAGTTACCTCAATGATCCGTTGCACCACTGCGGCTGCATAGGAGACAGAATCTCTGGCAATATAAGCAGCAATTGCATCAATATCATCTAAGGCTTTTGGCGACCAAACTACTTGATAATCCATTTACTCAGTAAACCTTCTGCTTCATCTTGTGTTAGTTTTCGAGCTGTATCCAAAACAGCAAGTCCATGTCGAAATTTTTCAATCACATACAGGTGATATTGGACATCTTCGAGGGAACAATCATCGGGTAAATTTTTCAACAAAGACTCAATTTCCTTTTTGGTGGGACTCATATAAATTTGTTTTAGTTGAATTTGTCTAAGTCCATTATACCCGATCCCCCTAGCTTCATTCAATGCACAATATTATCCGATAAACACTATGTTCCCTCGATAGGATATCAGAAAAAATTGTAATATTACCTAACAAAGTTTGAGTTGAGGGAAATTTGATGTCCCCTACATCTACATCGCATTGCACTCGAGATCAAAGAAACAGTCTAGTCTCAAAGATTTTTCAAAGGTCAAGCTATCTGTTTGTGAAACCCTTTCTGCAGGAGAAGGGAATAACCACGACTAGCTAATACCATCTGCAAATCGATGATATCAAATTTATTCGCATTGGTCAGCATTCGCTAGCGATTTTACCTACACTTTAAAAGTCTTCAAAATTAGCGATCGCATTTTGCATCCGTTTACAGACTTCATTCACTGGCAGCGTACCCAATTCACCAGAGACACGAGTCCGAATACTGAGACTATTCGCCTCAACCTCTTTGGCTCCCACAACCGCCATGACAGGGATTTTATCCTTTTCCGCGTTGCGAATTTGTTTGCCTAACCGTTCGCGGCTACTATCGACTGAGGCGCGAATGTCTAGCGATCGCATTTTCTGCACCACGTCTTGAGTATAGGGTAAAAACTCATCACTCACCGCTAACAAGCGAATTTGTTCGGGTGCTAACCACAAAGGAAAATCTCCCGCATATTGTTCGATCAAAATCCCGATCAACCGTTCGAGGGAACCAAAGGGCGCTCGGTGAATCATTACGGGACGTTTACGAGTGCCATCTTCAGCAACATATTCTAGATCAAAGCGTTCGGGTAAATTATAATCTACCTGTACCGTTCCGAGTTGCCATTCTCGGTCTAAAACATCTTGAAAGATAAAGTCCAGTTTTGGCCCATAAAAAGCTGCTTCTCCGATTCCGAGAAAATGATCCATTTCTAGGGTTTCAACGGCTCGTTGAATAGCTGATTCTGCGGTATTCCAAACTTCATCAGACCCAATATATTTATCAGATTCTGGATCACGGAAACTCAGTCGTGCTTTAAAGTTACTCAGTTTTAATTTGCCAAAAACGGACAAAATTAAATCAACAACATTCAAGAACTCGCTATCAAGCTGTTCGGGAGTCACAAATAAATGAGAATCATCAACGGTAAACCCACGAACCCTCGTTAAACCGCCCAGTTCTCCCGACTGTTCATAACGGTAGACTGTCCCAAATTCCGCCAGTCGGATGGGAAGTTCTCGATAAGAACGTAATTCACTCTTATAAATTTGGATGTGAAACGGACAGTTCATCGGTTTGAGAACAAATCCCTGTTCGAGTTTCGCCGCTTCTTCATCTTCTGCCATCATCGGAAACATATCTTCACGATATTGTTGCCAATGTCCTGATGTTTTAAACAGATCAATTCTGGCAATATGGGGCGTAACAACAGGTAAATAGCCCCGTTTGAGTTGTTCTTTTTTCAGGAAATCTTCTAAAGTGCTTCGCAGGACAGTTCCCTTGGGAGTCCACAACGGTAGACCTGGCCCAACAACATCCGCAAAAATAAATAGTCCTAACTCTTTACCGAGTTTACGGTGATCCCGTTTTAGGGCTTCTTCCTTGCGGCGTTTATATTCAGCTAACTGTTCGGGGGTTTCCCAAGCCGTACCATAAATACGCTGAAGTTGGGCTTTGGTTTCATCCCCTCGCCAGTAAGCGCCTGCTAAACTTTCGAGTTCAATCGCTTTGGGGTTAATATCGGCTGTATTTTCAACGTGGGGGCCTGCACACAAATCCCACCATTGATCGCCCAGGTGATAAAGGGTAATAGGATCTTCTAAACCTTCTAAAATCTCTAATTTGTAGGGTTCACCCAATGCCTCAATCCGACGTTTGGCTTCTTCACGAGTCACTTCTTCGCGGACGATGGGTAATTTGCGCTTGATGATTTTCGCCATTTCTTTTTGAATGGCTTTGAGATCTTTTTCGGTAAATGGCTCTGGGCTGTCAAAATCGTAGTAGAAGCCATTTTCAATCCAAGGGCCAATCGTTACCTGAGCCTTTGGAAAGAGCTTCTGAACCGCCATCGCCATGACATGAGAGGTTGTGTGGCGAATCTTTTTGAGAGTTTCGGATTCGCTCGTTTTCGGCAGGTAGATTTTCTCGGGCTGTTCTGGAGAAGCGTTCGACTCTACGGGAGGCATCGATGACTTAACAGTATTGTTTACAAATTGTTTGTCGGCACAATTTTCTTCTATCCTACCATTCTACAGTGAACAGTTGGATTGTCAATCTTATAACCCTTGCTAACTAACTCTTTCAATGCGATCGCGCATCTCAATCACTCTTCTACCCAGAATGGGACCCAGGAGCAGGCGTCAGTCAATGCGCCATATGTTTCGGGCAGTCATCTTGCCTAGTTACAAGCCCCCTCAGCCTTGTGCGTGGGGTGGTTGACTAGAGATTGGTACACCTACCTGTTTACCCAAACAAGAGCGGAAAATCCCCCGGTTGGCTAAAAGGTCAAAAAAGAAACAAGAAACCGAGGTATCCCATTGTCAAAAAGAGTAGTGGAAAGTTTGAAAGTCAAAAGAAAGCGAAGAAATTGAAACAATAACTGAAATTTTTATTGAAATTTTCTCGGATTTCAGCTTTGATCTACTTGGGATATTGACTTATTATTCAAGCTTTGGTCTAAACTCCAGTTGAGAATTGAAGATTACAGCCTTCTAGAATCCTCAAAAAATTGATAACGCTAAAGCCTAACTTCAAGGATATAATAACCGAGAAAGCAAACCACTCTCAAGATATTTCCATCCCATATGAAACTACAGGATATCGTAGGAACAGATCACCGTTATGATATCAAAGCGATCGCCGCAGATGAGGAGTTAACTCGTCAGATTCAGACGCTCCTTGTTAACTTAGGTTTGCTTGACCCCCCTGTTGATGGGAAATTTGGTTCATTATCAACCGCAGCTTTACATCGATTTCAAACCTTGATGGAGTGTGGGGAACCGGGATATTTAGCGACTAATACCGCTCAAATGTTAATCACAACCAAACCCGAAGAATTACCTAATCCTGCACTGGTTCTCAAAATTACTCAGGAAACCATCTTAAAACTTAGACCTGTTCAATCTAGCGAACTCAGTGAATCTGAAAGACAGGGAATGAAAGCAGAACTGTCTTTTTCTCTGATTGCTTTTGAACCCGTTCGAGGTCATGTCCGAGTTGCATTTCGAGGTCAATCTTTTCAAGAGCAATCGATTTGGTACATCTTTGAAAAACACGCTGAAATCTATGAAGGAAGTAAACTCATTTATCCCAAAATTAGACCGAAAAAAGTGCGATTAGATAGCTTTCCCTACAAACCTCAAACGGATAATTTCTTTAATCCGACAGGCGCTTGTAACGTGACGTCAATGGCGATGTGTTTAGCCTACTATAATAGGCCTCGTCGTAAAAGTTACGGACAGTTTGAAGATGAACTGTATGAATATGCGATCCAAAGAGGATATAGTCGTTGGAGTCCCTATGATCTGGCAAAAATTGTTAGAGATTATGGCTGTAAAGATTATTTTACAGAAAAAGGAGATATGGATGATTTAAAAGACTGGTTAGCCGAGGGAAAACCCTGCGTGATTCACGGATATTTTACCGCCTTTGGTCATATCATGCCTGTGGTGGGTTATGATGACTATGGGTTAATTGTTCACGATCCCTATGGTGAATGGTTCTCCAGTGGATATCGAACCGATTCAAGTGGCGCTTATTTACGCTATTCTTACGGTCTAATCCGGCGAACTTGTATGGCTGATGGGGATTTTTGGGTTCATTTTATTTCCAAATAATACAAGAATTAAACTGAATTCAAATCAAGTAAAAATTTTCTCATTGATTTTTTATCTAAATTTAACGCACTTAATGAAAATATAAGCCATTCTAGTGATGAAGTAGAGTGGTTTAATTTTTTATGTTCACAAGTTCAACATACCCGATCTCAGAAAACGTTCACCCTCAGACTGCTATTACTCCTAGTCTCGCCAAATTTTTCTCTAAACCCGCAGTTGGGTACACCTGCAATGCTATCTTTGTAGTCATCGCCCTAGTGATCATTGATGGGTTGTATAACGCAACACCTACATCACTGAAGCCCAAATTAGGAACTTCTGATGAACCTTCCGTCTTTTCTGTGGCTGTGGAAGATAGCCGCTTGGTCAATGGGATTTTCGCTACTGGCTTACCTGATGCTCGCCGTCACAGGTAGTTGGATGTTTTATACTCGTAATGTGAAACAGCCTCGCCCTCAGGGTTTACGAACGGCTCATTACCTGATTGGCGCTACAATGGTCGGATTAGTCTTACTCCTGTTGGCAATTGGTTTGATTGGCACCATCGGTTATTATGGGAATCTCGGTCATTCAGCCCACTTGCCTGCGGGACTAACAGTTGTTAGTTTAGTCTTGGTTTCAGCTTGGAGTTCAACTCAAATTCATCCTTCACGACCTTGGGCGCGATCGCTTCATATTAGTACCAATATCGTGCTATTATTTGCCTTTGCCGTCGTTTCTCTAACAGGTTGGACTGTTGTGCAAAAATATTTACCTTGAGATAGAGTTGCTATGGCTGACCGATGCAAGGATTGCGTAAACAGCGCTGTTGGAGAAGATTAATTAAGGGCATTCGTTAAAATTTTATTTTTCATCACCCTTAATCATCTTCCATTTTGTTAATTTAATCGGTGACAAATTGAATTACGTCTTTGTGACAGCACTAGAAAAACCTAGTGACTTGCTTCTTCATAAACTGTGATTTCTATCACAAGAGTAATTATACCAGTTTTTCGCTACCAGAGCATAAAAATCTTCAAATCGGAAAAATCAATAGACGAACCCAGCGAAAACCGTACCTCAATAGACGGTAGATACGAAAAATAAGAGATGGCACATATTGTTTACATTTCGTTACGATAGGTTCATAGATTAAATTAAGGTAATACACCTTTTAAACAAGATGAATTCAGAGGTCATTCTTAATGAATAACTCTATACGAGTCGGTAACTTATTCGGGATTCCGTTCTATGTGAATGCTTCCTGGTTTATTGTACTGGGATTAATGACATTTAGTTACGGAACCAACCTAGCAGCAGAATTTCCCACCTTGGGCGGGGCGAGTGCAGCCTTACTCGGTTTAGTCGCCGCTCTGCTATTATTTGCATCAGTATTAGCCCACGAACTCGGACATAGTTTTGTCGCGATCAAACAAGGAATTAACGTTAAATCAATTACGTTATTTCTATTTGGTGGACTGGCGAGTTTAGACAAAGAAGCTAAAACCCCCGGTGGTGCCTTTTGGATTGCGATCGCTGGCCCTGCGGTGAGTATTCTGTTATTTCTACTTCTAAGTGGAATTGGTGCAAGTATCGCAACAAGCGGGCCTTTGGGGGCAATGGTGGGTCTACTGGCTTATATTAACCTCGCCCTGGCATTATTTAACCTGATTCCTGGCTTACCGCTTGATGGTGGAAACGTGCTTAAAGCCATCGTTTGGAAAATTACAGGAAAACAGTATACAGGTGTAATTTGGGCAAGCCGAGTCGGTCAAGCCTTGGGATGGACAGCGATCGCATTAGGATTCCTTCCGGCGTTATTCTTCGGTCAATTCCCCAACTTTTGGACAATCTTAATCGGTTGGTTCCTGTTACAAAATGCAGGGGTTTTAGCCCAAGATGCCACATTACGCAGCAAACTTTCTGAGTTCACCGCAGAAGATGCCCTGAGTAACGATACTCCGATTATTTCTGAGGATTTATCCTTGCGCGAATTAGCCAATGAATATATCATCGGAAAAGCTCAAGCCAGACGGTTCTTTATTGTTAACGAAGAAGGTCAATTGTTAGGTCAATTTAAAGTCGATCAGATGAGAGCCATTCCTACTTCTCAATGGCCGACCACTCAAGTCAAAGACCTGATGCAACCCATTGAACTTTCTAATACGATAGACGCCGAACGTTCATTACTCGATGTTGTTACTTTATTTGAAAAAGAACAAATTAATGAATTAGCCGTGATGCGAAATGGAATGTTAGTCGGGTTAATTGAAAAAGCCTCAATTCGCCAAGTGTTACAACGTAGCGCCGAAGCCAAACCCGCTTAATTTTCAAGCATTAACCCAGAAACTCAATTAAAAACCCGGTTTCTTCTGCGAAACCGGGTTTTTGGGATGTACCTCAGCGCAACGGCGCTATAAATGGATGTGAACCCACCCGAAACCCGAAACCCGACTGTAGGGGCGCATGGTGATGCGCCCGTTTAGACAATTGACTCGCCCCTACAAATATATGAGACAATAAAAGGCGGTACATCGGAATAGAGAATTGAAAAACTGTGAGTTCAACTGTCGTCACGACTGAAAATGCAAAATCAACAGCTAGCCTAGCCCGTCGTGCTGTTTTCCCCTTCACGGCGATTGTCGGTCAGGAAGAGATGAAACTGGCTTTGCTGCTGAATGTGATTGACCCTAAAATCGGTGGTGTGATGATTATGGGCGATCGCGGAACGGGCAAATCGACTACAATTAGAGCGTTGGCTGACTTATTACCCGAAATTGATATCGTTGCAGATGATCCCTTCAATAGCCATCCAGACGATCCCGAATTGATGAGTGATAGCGTGCGTGAACGAGTTTTCAACCAACTCTCAGTTCCCGTCGCGCGTAAAAAAGTACCGATGGTTGATTTACCTCTGGGGGCGACGGAAGATCGCGTCTGTGGCACGATTGATATTGAAAAAGCGCTCGCTGAAGGGGTGAAAGCCTTTGAACCGGGTTTACTTGCCAAAGCTAATCGCGGTATCCTCTATGTTGATGAGGTGAACCTGTTAGATGATCACTTAGTTGATGTATTATTAGATTCTGCGGCCAGTGGTTGGAATACCGTTGAACGAGAAGGAATCTCTATCCGTCATCCAGCGCGATTTGTATTAGTCGGTTCAGGAAACCCAGAAGAAGGTGAATTACGCCCTCAACTGTTAGATCGTTTTGGAATGCACGCGGAAATTCGCACGGTTAAAGAACCGAATTTGCGGGTAAAAATTGTTGAACAACGCACTGCTTTTGATCGCCAACCTAAAGAATTTCTCGATCAGTATGTCAGCGATCAAGAACAACTACAACAGACGATTATTGACGCTCAAGAAAGACTTTCTTCTGTAGAAATTGACTATGATTTTCGAGTCAAAATTTCTCAAGTTTGTGCAGAATTGGATGTTGACGGCTTGCGAGGGGATATTGTTACAAACCGCGCCGCCAAAGCCTTAGCCGCCCTAGAAGGTCGCACAGAGGTAACAGTCGAAGATATTGGTCGGGTAATTACGTTATGTTTGCGTCATCGTCTGCGAAAAGATCCCTTAGAGTCGATAGATTCAGGATATAAAGTCCAGAAAGTTTTCCGTCAAGTATTTGGTTTACCCGAACCCGGGGAGGGGAATTAATTTAGGGGGTTAAAGGGCTAGAAAGTGGAACATTAAACCTTTAAAAACCCCTAACCCATGCCAAGACGTATTATTGGATTTGATCCGGGACTCGCGACTTTGGGCTTTGGTGTGATTCATTGTCAAAATACAAGGGAACGGGATGGCCGTTATTCCGTTTCTCTTGTTGATTTTGGTGTGATTAAAACACCCGCTCATCAGGAAATGGGAAAGCGTCTTTGTACGATTTATGATGATTTACACACGTTAATTGAACAGTTTAAACCTGATTTAGCGGTTGCAGAAAAATTGTTTTTTTATCGCATGGGAAGTACCATTCCCGTCGCTCAAGCCCGAGGGATTTTAATGTTGGTTTTAGCCCAAGAAAAAATTCCCTTGGTTGAGTTTACGCCTCCCCAAATTAAACAAGCGTTAACAGGTTACGGTAACGCCGACAAACGAGAAGTCCAAAATGCTGTTGCCCGAGAGTTAGACTTAGATAAAATTCCGAAACCCGATGATGCAGCCGATGCTTTAGCTGTTGCTTTAACGGCTTGGTTTGATGATGAAATGGTTCCTAAGCTATAAAATAGAAAAAAATATCAATTTAGGATAGATGGTTATTTTAACGTCTCAAGAAATTGCTCAATTTCGTTCCCAACTCTCAGAATATCCGCAAGCCTTAGAAGCCTTGGATACCATAGAAGACTGTGAGGGAGATATTGAAGATGCAGCCATTTCCCTCGCCATCCAAGTGGGACAAACACCGACAACCTCAGAAAATTGGTTGGATGGTGTAGCGAAGCGATATCGGGTGACAATTTGTAATCAAGAATACCGCGAGGAATTGTTGCAAGGGAATATTAGTAAAATGGTTGGACATTTAATTGCACAAAATACTTGTCCCCAACTGTTGGTGACTCCCGTTGTTATCTATGCGATAAAAACAGGTATTCAGCAATTCTGTGAACCCTTAGAATACAAGCTGTCCTCTTAAAGAATGAACCCAACACAAAATTAACCCAAAATTAGCCTAAACCTCTTGACTTCAACGCAGTTTTTCGCTTAAAATACCCATCAAAGTTAACCCTCAAAGACGAGGCGTTAACGCATTTTTTAATGTCCAAATTTCAGAGACTTTTCTGATGGGTGTTCAAACGGTCTCACCAAGGGGTTTAATGTGCTGAGAAAATTGAAGTTAAACTTATGGCATCAGGGTTTTATTTACTGGGGTTTATTCCTGTCACTCTCAGCTTGTACAACCTCATCAAGTGTTTCTCTCCAAGAAATAGAAACCAAACCCAAAGTATCTAAAGAAGTTGTTGCAGACTCCCCCATTTTTGAAACAAAACAGGTTAATGATAAAGGCGGATATTATTGTTCAGATGGCAAAACCGCATGGGGGCCAGTCACCCAAAAAATGATTGAAAAATGTGTGGACTGGGGAGGCGGAAGTAGCTGCAATAATAACCAATGGTCGGAAACACTCTTTCTCAAAGCCTACGGAAATCAACGCTGTCCTGATGGTTCTCGCTTCAATTCGATTACAGGTTATTGTGTAGAAGGAAAGAATGCTATCGGCCCTTTTCCTCAACAATTAGTAACAGCTTGTACTAACGCAGATGGGGGAAATTCTTGTCAATCTAATCGTTGGGATAGTCGATTTTTGTCTCAAATTTTGCGAAATGAAGGATTAATACAACCCCCAGAAGTTCCTCCACAATTTGTATTATTAGCCTTCGATGGTTCTAGTTCTCTAGAGGCCTGGAACAAGTCCCGAAACTTTGCAAAAACGTTAGAACAGAAAGACATTAATCTCCGCTTTACTTATTTTATCAGTGCCGTTTATTTTGTCAACAATGACAACCGCAAACTCTACGATGCCCCCGCCGGAAAGGGTCTCGGACGTTCAGCCATTGGTTGGGGCGGTTCAGCCGATGAAGTGAAACAACGACTCGAACAGCTTAATTTAGCCTATCAAGACGGACATGAAATTGCTTCCCATGCTGTTGGTCATTTTAACGGCAATAACTGGAGTGAAGCCGACTGGAAAAAAGAGTTTGAATACTTTGACAAGTTCATTTTTGACGCTTATCAACTCAACGGTTTAACAGGTCGTCTCGCCTTTGACCGCAGTGCAATTCAAGGATTTAGAGCGCCGGAATTAGGAATCAGTCCCGGTTTATTTAAAACCTTAGAAAAAGAAGGATTTCGGTATGATACCAGTCGCTCGAACCAACTTAACTATTGGCCGCAAAAACAAAACGGCGTTTGGAATTTTCCGTTAGCGAGTATTACAACTGCTTTAACCAAACAAAGTTTATTGTCAATGGATTATAACTTTTATTATCTTCATTCTAAGGCAAAACATAACCCCAGTCAAGCCAAACGGTATGAAGAAGATATGTTCAAAAGTTATATGAACTATTTTGAGAGTAACTATAACGGAAATCGCGCCCCCATACATATTGGTCATCATTTTTCAGCTTGGAATAACGGTGCCTATTGGAATGCGTTATTTCAGTTTGCGGAAGCCGTTTGTGGTCAACCCGAAGTTCAATGTATTACCTATAGCGAACTTGCAGATTTTATGGATTTGCTGACACCTACTCAAATTACAGCTTATCAGAAAGGTGTTTTTCCCAAAACTGTAGGGAAGAATTCCTCTCAAAATCATCAGAAATCTGTTGAGGAAATCTCATCTGATTTATGTCAAATTTAAGAGCCAATTAGAGATGAATTTTTTTGCGAAAATCGTCATTGTATTCAGCCTCCCAATAATTTTGAGCCGATTGAATTTGTAGAGGGTTGATAATTTCCGCATCGCTCAAATTTGCGTGTTTGAGGTTGGCTTGGTGAAAGTTCGCATTTTTCAGATGAACACCTCGGAGATTAGCACCTTTGAGGTTAGCTTCTTTAAAATTAGCATCTTGAAAATCCGTGTCAAACAGCTCATCAACGGAATAAAAATCAACTCTAATCAGAATAGCTTGATAGAATTGAGTATGATTCAAACAGGCTCCACACAAATTCGCATCAGTCAAATTTGCACCTTGAAAGTTGGCTTGAGCTAAATTTGCAGCTTCTAAATTAGCCCGTTCAAAGTTAGCCCCTTGAAGTTTAGCCTCTTGAAGTTTCGCTTCTCTCAAGTTCGCTTTTGTTAAGTTAGCTTCCCTCAAATCAGCTCCCTGTAAGATAGCGAGTTGCAAGTTAGCCTTTTCCAGTTTAGCTTGTTGTAGGTTAACATCCCGCAAGTTCGCCCGAGTTAAATTCGCCCCTTGTAAGTCTGCTTCTCGCAAATTTTGAACCTCTCGTAAATGGTTTGTTCTCACTAAATAGGCTTGACGTAGGTTCGCCCCTTTTACATTTGCACCTTGGAGTTCAGCGCCCATCAATTCTGCTTGCTCTAAATTCGCTTCAGAGAGATTCGCATCCGTGAGATTAGCTTCGCACAAATTAGCCTGTTTGAGATTGGCTCCGCGTAAATTAACGCCCTGAAAATCCACAGCCGAGAGGTTAGCTTGTACAAATTTAGCTTTTCGTAGAGAATAGGCTTGTTTGAGATGGCTTCCTTGCAAGTTAGCACCCTGAAAGTCTGCACATTTGAGGTTCGCCCCTTCGAGGTTGGCACCTGTGAGGTTGGCACCTGTGAAGTTCGTTTCATGGAGATTGGCGCCTTGTAAGTCAGCACCTTGTAGGTTCGCTCCACTGAGATTAGCATGACTCAGGCTAGACCCTTGTAAGTTGGCTCCCTCTAAGTTCGCTTCGCTCAAACTGGCGCCCGATAGGTTAATCTGTTTGAGATAGGCTTGAGAAATATCGAGTCCATCGAGAGAAACACCTTCATTATTGAGGTCTTCGAGGGCTTTTAGTCTAGCTCGACTAGCGGAAACTCCAGAAGTTGCAGCACTATCAACCACCTGCCATGCTTCATAAATCGCCCGTTGTCGGCGTTTACGACTTTCGAGTAAATATAAAACCGCAACCGTTGAAATACTGAAGCTTTCGATATGGTCAACGGTAATCAGTGAGAGGATTTCCTGAGTAATACAATGTAAAGCCGTGTCTTGTACCTGACAAATGGTTTCACCTGCAACCCAGTTTTCAATGCGGTTAACAAACAGTAGACCAATATAAGCAATGACTAACGCCAGGTAAATGCGAAACCACAGACATTTATCAAAGGAGTGAAATAAAGGCGATCGTTGAAAGATATTTTTCCACTGATACCATTTTACACGTTTGGGTCGTTTCAAGGTCATACTGCTTCTACCGCTTAAAAAGAAGTCACGAGTTGACGACAACCCGTGCTTTCTCAAATCTTAATGTATTCTTACCATAGACCTCGAACGGGTGTGGGGGGTTGTGGCGGTTCACTTCCCACAGCCAGACAACTTCCATAAAGCCGTTTACAAACTTCATCAATTTTATCTTGATCCCGTAATGGATTTTGATACCCTCTAAATAACGGCCCGGTAATAATCGCTTCGTATTCTTCTTTGGTCATTTGTTCTATCAGAACTTCCGTCAGCGCTAAACCCTGTGTTAAGCTTGCAACCCTCTGTCCGGCTGTAATGGTTAGGGCGTTGGGGTCATCGGGGTTATCTTGGAGAGCCAGTTGAATTTCACCTTCTAAAACGTTTATTGTACCAATTCCGTCTTCATCAGCGCTCATTAAATAAATCGTTCCTTGGACACCGACAGCGAACCCGGAAAGACAACCGTTAGCAGGGCCAGAAGCCACTAAAACCCCTTGTTGGACTTCGATACATTGACCCACAACAATCGCAGAATTTTCGGTGATTCGTCCCGATGCGCCTGTGTTAAAATCAATCTGCGCTCGGGCTTGTTCGGTGCGGACTTCTTCGCCGATAGTCGCATTATCGTTTTCTTGGGCAACTTGGTTTTCGATAAAGACTTCGTTGTTATCTCCGAGAATTTCTGTTAGGATTGCTAAATCGATTTGTGCGATCGCCTCAATAGCCGCAAAAGCGATGGTTAGGGCAACTCCTAATCCGCCTAAACGAGATTTCATGGGTTTAAGTGAACTCCTCATCTCCTCTCTCCTTTCTCTATGAATGGTTTACTTGTCTGTCGATGAACTTTTCAACGAAAACAGAAGTATTTCGGGATAGTTAATCTCCTAAATTTATCACTGTAAATCTAATCTGACTAGACCCGTTTTATATGACTGAAAACACGGGTCACAGTAAAATGAGGTGCTAAGTCCGAAGACCTAACACCTCGTTTATTTTAGACCAATTGTGACGAGAGGGGTTTTCTCACCTCCCCAGTTGAACTAGGAAGGCGGAAGAAGGTGGCTAACCGTTAGACAATTCCTTCAGAAGAATCAGTTGTCGTACCCACTAAACCGAAGGAAACTTGATATTGATAGGCTTGATAGAAGTTGATTTGAGTCACTTCTTGAACCCCGTAGAATTGAGTTAATTGTTGAGTATTATTGGTGATGAATGTATCCAATTGTAACTCAGGATTTTCAGTCAGGAATTCATTGCTGTAGGGGTCAACACCCTCTTCTAAACCTGCACCGAAAGCATACTCAACAACTTGACGGTTACTAATTTCATCGAGAGGTTTACCGTAGAAATCAGTCAGGACATCTCCATTTTCTGCGATGTATTCATCGAGGTCATAAGAGTCATCAGTTTCTAAACCTTCTTCGAGGAATTGACCCTGCATTTCACCGATTAATTCATCATCTTCAACCTCACCGCTTTCATCAGTATCAAGTTCCTCTAGATTTTGCTCAATCAACGCAGCATTTTCTTGGCGGAACCACTCAGTATCGAGAATAGCAGAAGTGCTGACTGCTTGTGTTTCGGTATACTCGAAAGCAGCTTCATAGTTGAAGGAATAAACCTGTTCAACTCGGTAGTTTTCAACCACTTCTTCTAAACCGCGATAGTATTCGAGGTTAACAAACCCTCCAACTTCCAGTCCGATTTCTGAAGCCGTTTCTAAGATGAACGTCTTGACAATTGAAGCATCAAGTTCGGCGACTTTTTCAACAGAAATCTCGAAGTGTTCTGCGAGTTCAGACTTATATTCTTCGACAAATCCATGAACATCAACCGGAGACAATTCTAAGCTATTTGCCAAGCCGTAGGTTGAAGCGTGTTCAACAATTTGGCTTTCGCTGAGTTCCTCAACTGAGACTCCAAAATTGGCTTCTAAAACAGTCTTTTGGGTAGATTTGTAGAACTCGACATCGACTTCTTCTTTTGCAACAAACTTGCTGTACACACCTCCGACAACCATTTCAGAAGGAAGTTCTGCAACTTGTTCAACCGCAATTTCAAACCGTTCTGCGAGTTCATGTTTAAATTCTTCTCGCAGGTAGTTTTCAGAGTCTTCATCGACATATTCTAACGGGTTGATTCCGTTTTTCCATCCCTTACCGAACATGAACTTGATTAAGTCTTTATCGGGGATGGAAGTAACATCGACTTCTCCACCTTCCATGTCGTCGGGGTCATCAACGTTATCACCTACGCCATCATCAGAATCATCAGAATCATCATCGGAATCATCATCCAAGTCATCATCGGAATCATCATCCAAGTCATCATCGGAATCATCATCCAAGTCGTCAGAATCATCATCCAAGTCATCATCGGAATCATCATCCATTTCTTCAGAATCATCATCGGAATCATCATCGGAATCATCATCGGAATCATCATCCATTTCTTCAGAATCATCATCCGAATCATCATCAGAGTCATCCGAATCATCATCCGAATCATCATCAGAGTCATCATCCATATCGTGATAGAACTTGGCGATTTCTTCTGCGTTATCTTCACGGTATTTGTCGAGGTCAATAGGACTATATTTGACCTTTTCTTCTCCGAGAATTTCCTCGAACTCGCGACTGAAGCAGATATCAACGACCTGTTTAACGCTGAGTTTAGAGATATCGGTGACTTCAATTTCAAACTCTGCTAACAATTGATTTTGTTGTTCAACCGTTAACTGCGAGATTTGATATTTCAGGTAATTAACATCGAGGTTAGCGAAGGTATCATCTAAACCATCGAGAATATCCGCATCCGTCAGAGGAACAACTTCTCCCCGCAGAACATCGTCTTCTGAGACTTCATAGAATGTCGCAATTTCGGTAGTCTGCGTTTGACGAATATATTCGTAGCTAATTTCAGACTGAACCAGTTTGAGTTCAAAGCTTTGGAATGTTTCGCTTCCAGACAGTTGAACCAGTTGTTGAGCAGTCAGTTCTTCAACATTGGTAACTGTAACAGAGAGGATGGTGTTAATTTCTTCGACGGTAACGGTTCCTGCTTCGACTAAACTGTTTAGTTGGAACTCAACGTACTCTTCATCAACTTCGACTTGTTTAGCAACCGTTGTAACATCGAGTTGTTTGATGTATTCTAGAACATCCGCATCGGTAAAGGGAGCATCTCCTTCAGCATCATCATCTCCTTCTACATCATCATCGCCTTCTACATCATCATCGCCTTCAGCATCATCATCTCCTTCAGCATCATCATCTCCTTCAGCATCATCATCTCCTTCTACATCATCATCGCCTTCAGCATCATCATCTCCTTCTACATCATCATCGCCTTCAGCATCATCATCGCCTTCAGCATCATCATCTCCTTCAGCATCATCATCGCCTTCAGCATCATCATCGCCTTCAGCATCATCATCATCATCGCCTTCATCACCCAGAAACTCTTCAATTTCGGTAGCGAAAGTTGTGCTGAAGTATTCAATGACTTGTTCTTGAGTAATTACAGCATCCGCTTCTAAGTCAAGAGCGGTAATGATTTGTTCACCGTAAACAGAGACAACGAACTCTAGGTTAAACTCAGCCGGTACCAGTTCAATTGTTGTTTCTTCACCCAGAATTTCCTCGAACTCGCTATCAGAAATTAACTGAGCAACTTGTTCGTTCGTGAGAGTATCAATATCCTCGACAGCAGTTAACTCAATCTCTAGAATTTCCGAAACACTGGTGAGATTTTCTGCGGTAATAACCTGAGTCAGTTGATAGCGAACGAAGTCATAATTAATGTCTTGTTCTCCACCTTCCACACTGACAACGTTCGACTGTGTAAACCATTCTGTTGCTAATTCGTCGGTGACACCATCTTCATCAACATCCGCATAGTCAGCAATTGCAGTAACATTTGTTTCCGCTAAGAACTCGAGAATTTCAGTGTCAGAAACCGTTACAACATCTTCACCTGTAATAGCGGCGATATCAACACCCAGCGCTTCAGCAATTGCAGCCGCGTAAGTGTCTTTAACGTACTCGAGGTCAACTAATCCTTCTAAGCTAAATTCTTCGCTGTGTTCGATAGCAAACTTGAAGACTTGCTCGAAGGAAAGTTCAGAAATATCTTTGAATTCGGCATAGTATTCTTTCAGTGCGGCTTCAAGTTCTTCTCCGAATTCTGCTTTGTATTCTTTAGCGTTGAACCAGTTTAACTTGCTAAACTCAACTGCACCTTCTTGTTCGTAGACGAATTCAACAATTTGCAGTTTGCTAACTTCGATAATAGACTCTACACCAAAGGTAGCTTGAACATCGCCTTCAAAAGTTTGACGGAAGTAGTCAAAGTCAATCTCTTGAGATAAACCACCGACTACAAAATCAATCACAACATTGACATTAAGTTCACTAACTTCAGTGACTTCAATATTGTAGAAAGATGCGATTTTCTCAGCGAATTCTGTGCGGTAAACTTCTACAGTTTCTTCTTCAATGTAGGTTGAAAGGTCAATTCCTTGTTCCAAGCCAACCGTCACCATGTACTTGTAGACTTGTTCGGAACTGATTAAACTAACATCGCTAACTTTGAAGAAACTTGTCAGTGCTGAAGCATTTTCTGTGCGATAAAGTTCGACTTGGAATGCAGACAGTTGTTTTTCCGCTTCAAACCCTTCGGTGAAGAAATATTCTTTAATTTCCTCAAAAGTCAGGTCTTTTTCTTTCTTACCGATAGATTCTGCAAAGTCTTCCAGTTCATCTTTGAATTGCTTCCGAACCCATTTTTCATCGATGTAAGGGTGTTTTCCACCGTAGATAAATTCTAAGGTTTCATCAACGGTAACATCAGCACCGAATTGAACTGTTAAAGCTTCTTGATAGACTTCTTTCAGGTATTCAACATCAACAACTTCTTTCAAGAGTCCGAGTTTAAAACCTTCGCCTTTTAAGAACGCTTTGAGTTGACCATCGGTTAAGTCATCGAAGTCTTTAACTCCACCTTTGAAAAAGTCTTTGATTTCTTTTTCAAATCCTTTAAGTTCTTTACGCAGTTTCTTGAAGTCAAATACAGAACCACTTAACTCTTGCTCGAGGACAAAGCTCTTGATTTGAGAAACTTCTAAGCTGCTAACTTGCTCGATTTCAATATTAAAGAATTGAGCCAGTTGAACTGCATATTTTACTTTAGAATATTCGACATCAACCTCAATTTCTAAGTTCGCACTGTCGATAACTTGTTCATCGGTAAGTTCGCTGGCATTCTCAACATCAATTTCTTCGCGAATTTCTTCACCGTATTGTTTTTTGATGAAGTTGAAGTCTAGGAAAGCAGAAGTATTTAAACCTTCTTTAATTCCTTTTTCTTCTAGATATTCAAGAATTTGTTCAGGAGTTGGATTTTCTCCCAGTTCTTCAGTTAGCTTTTCGCCGTGAATTGCTTTGAGATAATCAAAGTTAACTTTAGCTGAAGGACTGTTTCCTTTGCCAACAACTTCCTCTTGAACGAATTGGATTAACTGTCCTAAATTCAGGGTTTCAACAGATTCAACTTCAAAGAAAGCTTTGATTTCTGCATCAAATTGCTTCAAAAGTTTATCAACATCAAAAAACTTAGAAAGCTTGACTCCTTTCAGGTCAGACAAGTCTTTTTCGAGTAACAAGTCTTGCAGTTCTTCGCTGCTAATTTCACCTGTAATACCGAGTTTTTCTAACAGTTCTACGTTCCCTTTAACAACTTTAATGTTGAGATAAACCTGAGATACGGGTTCTACTTCACCCGGCTCCTCGGGAGTTTCACCAGGCTCCTCGGGAGTTTCACCAGGCTCCTCGGGAGTTTCACCAGGCTCCTCGGGAGTTTCACCAGGCTCCTCGGGAGTTTCACCAGGCTCCTCGGGAATGTTGACAGGAGGAACTTCTCCAACAATACCGTCATTCCCTTCACCGCCAACGTCGGAGTCGTCGCCATCCTCTCCTGCTATATCATCATCATCGGCGTCATCATCATCATCGGCGTCATCATCATCATCGTCATCATCGTCATCGGCATCATCATCATCGGCGTCATCATCATCGGCATCATCATCATCGGCGTCATCATCATCGGCGTCATCATCATCGCCTAAAATGAGGTTCAGGTTGCTAACAATAGACTCAACTAATTGTTCGATATCTAACTCAGCGATGCTAGAAATTTGCAGAACTTCTAGAACTTTAGAAACCGAGAAGGAGAAGCTAAACTCACGATTTTCAAACCGTCCAAACTTGAACCAGTGGTCAACCAGATTAATTTGACCGGACTGAACAAATTCAACCAGGTCTTGGTTGAGTTCTAAGTATTCACCAACTTTAAAGAAGTTGCTAAATTCCCGTCTTTCTTTCTTCCCAAACTGAGAAAAATGCTTGAACAGACTGAATTGACCACCTTGAACAAAAGACTCTAAATCGGAGTTAAAGCTGAGATATTCGCCGGGTTTAAAGAAGTCGCCGCATTCGCGTTGTTCGTATTGTCCAAACCGCAGGAAGTGACGGAAAGCTCCGAAAAATTTACCTTCACCTTGGAAAATGCTATCGAGGTCAGTATTCTTTTCTAGGTACTTCTGAACTTTAAATAAGCTGTTAAATTCCCGTCCTTCTTTGATGCCAGATTCTAGGAAATGGGTGAGTAAACTTTGACGGCTGACAACTTGGGCAACATCAATGTTTTTCTCTGAGTATTCGGTGATATTAAAAATGTAGCTAAATTCCCGACCTTCAAACTTACCAAACTCATCAAAGTGTGCTTTCGCATCCAGTTGACCTGCATCTACTAAGGCTTTGATGTCGGCGTTGAATTCTAAGTAAGCATCTACATCAAATAATTCTTCCAGGATATCATCTGTTGATTCTGTATCATCCAGTTCAACTCCTGTTTGTACCGCTTCGTCAGGAAGGGGTTCTGCGCCGTCTCCTATTCCGCCATCGGGTTCGACGGGGATAGGGGTCTCATCAACAGGCGTTTCTGAACCGTCGTCGATGTCATCATCTATATCATCGTCTGAGGTGACATCTACGGGTTGATTAATATCGTCAATGTTGTCGTCGATGTCATCATCCTCATCATCGGTGTCATCCTCATCATCGCCGTCATCATCGCCGTCTTCTACTATTGTAATTTCGACGGGTTCATCGTCTGAGTCTCCCGGTACAACATCCACAGACTCAACGGGTTCTTCTGTGATGGTTTGGGTTTCTTCGTTAACAGGAAGGCCAGTTAAGGGGTCAAAAATTAAGTCATCCATAGCTAAATAAAACCTCTAGTTAAATTACAAAAACTTTACTCAAAAAAAATCTGTAGGTTAGTGACTAACCGGAGTCTACTTTTCCCTTCGAGATTTCACCCAGACTAGAAGGGGGAATTCGGTTGATAAAGACCCTAGAATTGAGCTGTGATTAGCTTCGTTTCAAGCCTGAATTGATGTCCTCCTTTCAGCTTGGATTTTTTAGTTCTCATCTTTCAGGATTTAATCTGAGGCCTTACACCGAACTTTTTGTTCTATACCCTGATTCTAATCAACAGTTTTAAGATCTCTATGAGGGTCAGATGAGAAGATTTTTATGATTTTTTAGACCTACATATTCAATTTTTACACCCTGACTCCAACAACGGCATCGGTGAAAACACGGAACTTTGAAATCCGCCCTAGAAAGTCTTGAAAGCATCATATCGCAAGGATTTTAGTATCAATCTCTAAGTGATAGCTAAAATTAAATCGGGCAATTTACGTGTTTTTACTGAGATCTAAAAGTTATAATTTATTCATACAAATTTTTTTGATCCAAAAATAAGTCACTCCGTTTTTGTTGAGATTGATCTAACGGAATGACTCAAAAATTAATTTTGATGGATTGTCAAGCTTCCTTAAAAAAAGTTAAGAAAATTACCTTATAAATTTCTCTTTTGTCTCTATCTTTCGATAGATTTTAGAAGATTAATAGGGCGACTGTTGTCAACGGCTCCGATCTGAATCCGGGAGTCAGAACCTTTTTATTTAAGACGTGATTTTCCAAATCCGGTTCCCTAATATTTCCACAAATTAAGGACAGAGCCGATAACCCATCCCTCTCACCGTTTCAATGCGATCGCCTCCAAGTTTTTTCCGCAGATATCCCACATAGACATCAACAATATTAGATCCCGGATCGTAATCATACCCCCAAACGCGATCCAGTAGTTGCTCTCGACTCATCACTTGTTCGGGATGACGCATCAAGGTTTCGAGAAGCTGAAATTCTTTAGCAGAAAGTTTGATGGGACAATCACCGACTTGGGCTTGACGAGTATACAAGTCCAGGAGAATATCCCCTGCGGTTAACACCCGTTCCTCTTTCATCGGTGCAGAGGTTTGATGGCGCAAACGGGCGCGAACCCTGGCGAGTAACTCCGCAAAGCGAAAGGGTTTAGTCACATAATCATCCGCCCCTTCTTCGAGGCCTGCGACTTTATCTTCGAGATCATCACGAGCGGTTAAGATAATGATCGGGACTGTTTCTCCCTGACCCCGTAACTGCTTCAAGATTTGAAAGCCATCCTGATGAGGAAGATTCAAATCCAGGATAAGCAAGTCAAATTGATTTCCCAATGCTTTTTGTAAGGCGTCATCGCCATCGTTAGCGACTGTTGTGGTGTAGCCATTAGCTTTCAGTCCCTTTTCGAGAAAGGCGGCGATCCGAGGTTCATCTTCAGCAATCAAAATCCGACTCATTAGACAGAACTTCCTTCAGGAGAATGATTTCAGGACAATTGATCAAAACGAATGCTGGATGTGAAATCCTAAAGATGCAGCCTGTATTTGCTGGAGTCGCTCTGGATTAAAATTCATCTTCTGTAACCGTTTACACTTAATTCTTAGAACCTTAAGCGATCCCCTCAATATTTATAGTCAACAGATCAACGTTTTGTTGGCCATCAGTAGATGCTTTGTCTGCTCTGGGATTGCCATCCTAACTGCATATCGATTCCATCTTAACAGTCAATGATTGATCGCCATCAGCAGTCCCGATAGATACTCGATACATAGATACTGTTTGCCTTAATCTCTAGTTTTCCCAAAAGCACCCCGAAAATATCAATCCTTGTAGTTATACGACTGGGAAATCTATTTTTCTCATCCGGTAGTCGGTTTTCCTCACCTGATGTCTTTTGTTGGACTTCTCCGGGTTTTTATGGGATCTCTTAAAATACAAGTGATATCAACAAGGGCAGTCCCCAATGGAAGTGTAAAATGACTCCTGCGATTCTCATTGAAAAACTGCAAAAACGTTATGGTTCTGTAGAGGCGGTCAAAGAGGTCTCCCTAGAAATCAAACCGGGGGAAATTTTTGGCTTACTTGGCCCGAACGGTGCGGGTAAAACCACGACTCTACGAGCCTTGTGTACGTTAATCACCCCCGATGCAGGTCGCCTAGAAGTCTCTGGGGTAGATGTAGTCAAACATCCCCGACAAGCGCGACAACGCCTCGGCTATGTCGCCCAAGAAGTCGCCTTAGACAAGGTGCTAACGGGTCGTGAGTTGCTAGAATTACAAGCGGCACTTTATCATCTGCCTCGGCCAACGATTAAAGATCGGATTGCCAAGGTGATCAATTTATTGGGTTTAGCAGATTGGGCGAACCTGAAAAGTGGTACTTATTCCGGCGGTATTCGTAAACGCCTAGACCTCGCGGCGGGACTCCTCCATCAACCGGATGTCTTGGTTTTAGATGAACCGACTGTGGGTTTAGATATTGAAAGCCGTGTGGCAGTTTGGGATTTTCTGCGCCAGTTGCGTCAAGCGGGAACTACGGTTTTGATCACGAGTCACTATTTAGAAGAAGTGGACGCTTTGGCCGATCGCGTGGCGATTATTGATCAGGGGATGGTGATTGCGACGGGAACTCCTTCTCAACTCAAAGATCAAGTCGGGGGCGATCGCATTACTCTGAGAATTCGCGAGTTTTCGCCGATGGAGGAAGCCCAAAAAGCGAAATCTCTGCTGGAAGCTTTACCATTTGTGACTGAAGCGATTATTAATACCGCTCAAGGAAATTCTCTCAACTTGGTGGTTCAATCTCAAACTGATGCGCTATTGACAGTACAACAAGCGTTAAAGGATGCAGGTTTACCGACCTTTGGGATTGCCCAATCTAGACCCAGTTTAGATGATGTTTATCTCGCGGCGACGGGTCGAACGTTAATGGATGCGGAACTCGCGGCGGTAGCGGTTCGTGACCCCAAGGCTGAGAAAAAACAGAATATGCGTTAAGGTGTTTTACAGTGACCAGTGACCAGTAAACAGTGACCAGTGACCAGTGACCAGTGACCAGTGACCAGTAACCAGTGACCAGTAACCAGTGAACAGTAACCAGTGATAACTGTAAAAACTGGTAACTGTAAACTGTAAAAACTGGTCACTGATAACTGATAACTGTAAACTGTAATGCGCCCCTACCTGACACCTAACACCCAACATTGAAGGCATCGGTTTTCCAGAGGATTATTCCCTTAAACGTCTTGCTGAAAATTGTTAACAAACTTGTCACAAGATATCATCAATATGAGTAGTAGCACAACACCAACTTCATCGAATCTGAGTTTATCTCCGAGTCAACGGGAAACCATTCAACCCAATCCCGTAGGCGAATTTCTCCAAGAAACCCTAGCTTTAACTCGTCGGTTGTTTATTCAGCTTCAGCGTCGTCCGTCTACCTTGATTGCGGGTGTCATTCAGCCGTTAATGTGGTTAATTTTGTTTGGGGCGCTGTTTCAAAATGCACCCAAAGGTTTGTTTGGAGAAAGCCAAAATTATGCTCAATTTCTCGGTGCGGGTATCATTGTTTTTACCGCTTTTGCAGGAGCGTTAAATGCGGGATTACCCGTGATGTTTGACCGGGAATTTGGCTTTTTGAACCGTTTATTAGTCGCGCCGTTAACCACCCGTTTTTCGATTGTTATCGCCTCGGCAATTTTTATGATCACCATGAGTTTTGTCCAAACCTCCGCTATCATGGCGGCGGGCGCTTTTCTGGGGGCGGGACTTCCGGGAATTCCTGAATTGGGTTTGATTGCTTTGATGGTGTTTTTGTTGGTTTTGGGGGTAACGGGTTTAAGTTTGGGTTTGGCGTTTGCGTTACCGGGACACATTGAATTAATTGCCGTGATTTTTGTCACGAATTTACCGCTATTATTTGCCAGTACCGCTTTAGCACCGCTTTCATTTATGCCCGGTTGGTTACAGGTGGTTGCTTCCTTGAACCCCCTCAGTTACGCCATTGAACCGATTCGTTATCTTTATTTACATGAAGATTGGTCTTTCGGTAGTATCGTAATGCAAGCCCCGTTTGCGAATATTTCTTTGGCTAATACCATCCTTGTTTTATTGGGATTTGCGATCGCGGCGTTATTGGTGATTCAACCGCTTCTCCGTCGTCGCTTTGCGTAAGTCAAGCTTCTCAGTAAAATTCGATAGAGTTTGTCACCCTCTCTCTCAAGGGAGGGTTAAAATAAGGTCAATTAGTCTATCGTTAGAAATAGCAATTTAGGTGTGAACGCAATGAAACTCAAAGTCAAATCTGGTGTGGGGATGGCTTTGTCTATGCTATCCGCAGTTGGAGTCAGTTTAACGCTATTGTCACAGGCTACTGTTGCTCAACAAAGCAATTTGAGTCCACTTCAGGATTTTAACAGTCAACACAATGATAGCGGTACAAGTCTCGGTATTGATCAAAGTACCATGTACAATCTGATTCATCGGGCGCAAATGGGAACTTTGGATCTTGATGTGAATTCTGTTTATGATCAGCAAAAAAATAATATTCAGGATGCCGCCGCCGAATTTCGCGCCAAACAACGCCAAGTGTTTGAACAACGAAATCCTCAATTAGCTGAGGATGGGACTTCTTCTGTTGGCGATCAAATGAAGCCCTAAAGTTACATCAAATTAATACAAATTTATAGGGTAAGGGATAGCTGGGATTTAAGAATTGATGCTTGAATACAAGGCTATCCTTTATTTACGTTAAAAATCTCAAAGGTCATAACTCTCCCTTCGATAGAGGTTAACCTGATTTATTCTATTTTACAATAAGTCAAAAAGTAAAATTATAAATAAACTCAGGAGAACAAATGAAACGTTTACTTTCGCGTTTTCAAATAAAAGTCTTCGGCTTTGCTGTACTATTTTCCGTTTTATTTTTCAGTTTTAATAGTTGGAGTTCAACGCCAGCTTTTGCCGCTTCTCTGACACCCGAAGCAGATTATTATCAAGTTTATGGCGTTAATAATCAGTCTCAAAGTAATAAAAACT
This sequence comes from Limnoraphis robusta BA-68 BA1, assembly GCF_034932365.1. NCBI lineage: Bacteria > Bacillati > Cyanobacteriota > Cyanophyceae > Oscillatoriales > Sirenicapillariaceae > Limnoraphis > Limnoraphis robusta. Next base: position 94,700 of record NZ_JAYGHR010000062.1, read on the forward strand.
TAGATTTAGACAGCGCGGCCAATCGTTCCGAAGAGGCTGCTGATAAAATCTATCAAGGTTTAGATAAAACCAAAGATTTTATTGGCAAAACCGAACCTAGAAAACAAGTGATTGAAAAAGCCAGAGATCACGCCAGCAACCGATTAAAAGAGCAGTCTGAACGAGCAAAATCTGCTGACAATCCTCATTCCCTCGATCCAAATGAACAAAATTTTCTGAAAAATATTCAATCAAACAAAAATTAAGGCAACCAACGGGGATTAAACCCAAAAAATGGCAATTCTTCCGGCTTGATTTCCGATTGAGTCGGATCGGATAATATTTCTAGGGGAAGTATCCACAAGCGACTGGTAATAATCGCATCACCCCCTGAACTCCGGGCTGAATTTTCTGATTCCTGTGAATTTTGCTGACTTTTAATCACCGTTTGATCAAACAGCAAAGCCAAACCATCCGGTGACAAACTCATATTAATCTCTTGTTGATTCGGTAAAATCACCAACGGCGCCAACTCACTGCTTTCTAGATCAATCACCGCAATATAGGGCTGTTCTTTATATTCTTGCTGCTCATCTAACAATTCCGTTAACAAACAAAATAACAACGTGTTACTCGGATCAAACTGAGCATTCAAAATATTACCAAAAGGAGGCGTGCGATAGAGTTCTCGTTCTTCCCCTTGATTATTCACCAAAAATAGCGATCGCGTCCCATCCTGGTTAAATCTTACCATCACGGCGGCTGAACCATCGTTGGCAAAGCCGAGAACTTGACCATATCGGGGTAAAAATTCTAAGGGTTCAGATCCGGGTTCTAGAGGTAAAATAGTCGTTAAATCTGGCCCTTGAGCAATCAGCAACGATTGACTATCCGGGCCAATCAAAAAGTCGCCGCCCTCCGTTTTCAGGGGTTCTGGCGAATCACCCGACTCAATAATCCAAGGACCCGAATCGGCGGGATTTTTTTTACTCACTCTCTGAACGACAATCCTTTGGCCATTGGGAGATAGGTCAAATTTGAGATTGCGATAGTTTTGACTATCTAGCAGTAACTTAACCACTCCTTGGGGTTGGCTGCGTTTGGGTTGCTTTTGTTGGGGAGAATTGGGATTAACTCCAGTCGTCACGGTGTAGAGTTGTGACTCAAATTTTCCTTGGGCTTGATCTTTGCGGGAAATCGCTGAAAACAGAATTTGATCGCTATCGGGATAGGGTTCAAACTCCAAAACCACTAAATCATCAGGCGTGAGTGCAATGGGTTGGGGGCTTTCTTGGGAGAGATTAACTAATATTAATCGCCCTTGTTGGTCTCCTGTGACTCCAATATAAGCAAAAGCCCGATCACGAGTGCGAAAATAGCCTGTAAACGGTTCAATCACCTGTCCGGTGTTACCTGCGTACAACTGATCGCTGGCATCCTTTAACTGCACGCTATAGGGCGTTCCGTAGGGGGCTGGTTCAACTAAAGTATAAGCCATCCGTCGGCCTGCCCAACTGATTTTACCGGGAAGGGGCGGATCAATTCGCAGATTTCGCTCTACACTTTCGCGATTCATCGGACGATTGAACGTTAAAATAAATCCGGTATCCAGGGCGCTAATATGTTTGTTATTCCAGCTAAATTCTCGGACTTTCGGTGTACTGCGATCGCCACTGAGTAACATCATTCCAATCAGCACCGTTAACACGATCATTAGTGCGATCGCCACTCGATCCACAGGTTCACTGTTTTTTAGCCAATTGTGAGGTTTAGCCTGGAATTGCGTCATGGAATTGATCACTCAGCACCGATATCTTTCCTTCACAGATTATCATGTTTTTGCCCAAGTTGTGGGGTGAGGTTTTAGTATGATTTCAGATTGTTTTGAGCGGAATCGTCCTAAACTTATAAAATTATTAGACTCTACACAAGCCATGACCCGTTTTCTTTCTACTCCAAATTTTCGTCAGCTTCTCCACAAACATCCCGAAGCTTTCGCTGCTGCTAGTTGTGCTATTTTAGTGTTTTTAGGTTGGTTATTTTTAAACTTAGGTTGGGTGGGGATTGCCTTATTCTTGCTTCCGGCTGCTTATGTGATTGGGGGCTATGAAAGCACCAAAGAAGGATTAACCACTCTGTTTGAAGAACATCAGCTAGATGTTGATTTATTGATGATGGTGGCAGCTTTGGGAGCGGCAAGTTTAGGGTTATGGCAACGAGATTATACTTTAATAATTGATGGGGCAATTTTAATCCTAATTTTTGCGATTAGTGGGGCGTTAGAAAGTTTCGCCATGCAACGCACTGAACGCAATATTCGCCGTTTAATGACAGTTGCACCGGATACAGCCAGAACCCTTCGTAAGATTCACCAAAACCCGGTTTCTGACAGTCAATTCCCTATTTATACCCCTAATTCCCCCCAAGAAACTGGGTTTTTAAACGACTCCTCTCAAAATTTTGAAGAAGTTGAAATTCCGATTGATCAACTCCAAATCAATGATATTGTGATTGTCAAACCCGGTGAACTTATTCCCACAGATGCTTTAATTATAGAAGGTCAGAGTCATCTTAATCAAGCTTCGATTACCGGAGAATCTATTCCTATTGAAAAAACCATCGGGGATGAAGTGTTTGCCGGAACGTTAAATGGTCATGGGGCGTTACGTTTACGAGTGCATAAATCCCCTGAAAGTAGTTTAATTCAACGAGTCATTCGTTTAGTTGAACAAGCCAAAACCGAAGCCCCGCCCTCTCAACAATTTATCGAAAAATTTGAACGAAATTATGCTAAAGTTATTGTGATAGGAGGAATTTTACTGGCAATTCTTCCGCCTCTTTTATTCGGTTGGAATTGGGAAATCACCATTTATAGGGCTTTAATTTTTTTAGTAGTCGCTTCTCCTTGTGCATTAATGGCGGCAATTATGCCTGCTTTACTCTCAGGAATTGCCAATGGGGCGCGTCAGGGGATTTTGTTTAAAAATGGGGCGCAATTAGAAAAAATTGGCACAATAAAAGCAATTGCTTTTGATAAAACCGGAACCTTAACAACGGGAAAATTACAAGTGGTTGAAATCATTCCCACAGAAGGCAATTCTCCCGAAACAGTCTTACAACTGGCTGCGGCTTTAGAAGCCGTTTCTGAACATCCCATCGGAGAAGCCATAACGGGTGAAAATTCTGCCCAAAATCTACAACTTTTAACCGCAAAAAATGTACAAGCCAAAGCAGGTTTAGGAATTCTGGGAACCGTTGAAAATCAATCCGTGATTGTCGGAAAAGCGAGTTTTGTGATCAGCGAACTTTCTCAACATCATCAGAACCTAGAAGCGGAAACCTATCGCTTAGAAAATGAAGGAAAAACGGTGATTTGGGTGGCGAAAGATCAGGAAATATTAGGATTAATAGCAGTTTCAGATACCGTTAGAACTGAAGCCAAAAGCGTGATTGAACGGTTAAATAAAATGGGAATTCAACAGATTGTTATGTTAACAGGCGACAACCAACGCACCGCCGATACTGTCGCTCAATCTTTGGGAATTACACAAATTTATGCTAACTTATTGCCTGAAGATAAACTAACCGTTATTCGACAATTAAAACAGCAATATAACACCGTTGCCATGATTGGAGATGGAATTAACGACGCGCCTGCTTTAGCCCTCGCAACAGTCGGTATTGCAATGGGAGGAGGCGGAACGGATGTAGCCTTAGAAACGGCAGATATTGTGTTAATGGCGGATCGTTTAGACAAATTACCCGAAGCCGTTAATTTAGGTCGTCGTTCTAATCGAATTGTACGCCAAAATATTGTGTTTGCTTTATCATTTATTGGTTTACTTTTAGTCGCTAATTTTGCAGGTCAAATTAATCTGCCGTTAGGCGTCATCGGACATGAAGGTTCAACCGTTTTAGTCACCTTAAGCGGTTTAAGGTTATTAAAATCTTAAGGGCGGGTTCATTACAGTTTACAGTTATCAGTGACCAGTAAACTGTAAACTGTAAACTGTCTATGCTTGTTCCCAAAGTTGTTTGACTTTTCCGGGAAGCCAACTAGAAACTTCTTGAATTCGTTCTTCTGAAAGTTCATCTTTTGTCGCTGAAAATACGGCTGAAACCGCTTGTTCCCGATCAACGGTTTTCGGAAGTCCACCTTCATTTGCGACTCGGAATAAGAAGCGATCCGCGTCAATTTTAAAGATTCCTGGCCCCTGCCAAGGTGGACGAACCCGACTTAAAAAGCCTACAATGGGGTTGGTATCTTTCCAAAGTTCAGTCACTTCCATTTGGAGTGATTTTTCTTTCGTTGGTAACGCTTCGGTATGCAGTTCATCTGCTACGCGATCGGCTGCTTCTGTTGTCATCAAATCTCGCATCACTCGGAAGACAACTTCCGTAAAATCTCGGGCATCATAAAGATCGGCAAAACCGCTTTTTTTCATCACTTTTTCCAGAAAAGAGCGATTTTCATCCGCGATAACAGTTCTTCTATCTTCAACTTCCGTCGGATCAACCTCGGGCAAATTTCGATTAAAAACGTCGTCTGGCATTATTATTTCCTTTTTTTATTCTCATTTTCATTGCCTTAGCTTAGTAAAAACTTTCTCAATTCATCTTCATCCTTAAGTTAGATATGTTGACTATCAAAAGATAGAGATTTAGTGAGAATTTAAAAAAGCATCAAAGGTTTCTCGGTCTGGAAGTGAAGGTTGCGCCCCTGATTTTGTCGTTGCTAACGCCCCCGCCGCCGTTCCCCAAATTACCGCTTCTCTTAACGATAAACCCTGTTCAAAAGCAGCCGCCATCGCCCCATTAAACGCATCTCCCGCCGCAACGGTATCAATCGCTTGAACCGGGAAAGCTTCCACTCTAAAATGTTCGGCAACGTTCATACAAAAAACCCCTCTTGAACCTAATTTTAAGACAACCGTTTTAACACCTCGTTCAAGCAATTTTTCCGCCGCTTTGATACAGTTTTCTTCTTCGGCTAAATCTAATCCCGTTAATCGCTTGGCTTCTGTTTCGTTCGGTGTTATAATATCAATCAAGGGGTAAAGTTCATCCGGTAAACTTTTCGGAGCCGGAGCCGGATCTAAAATCACTTTTACACCCGCTTCTTTGGCCGCTTTAGCCGCTAATTTAATCCCAGGTAACGGCACCTCTAACTGCAACAGTAACGCCCTAGCATGAGGCAATAAATGGGTTAATCTTTCAACATCTGAACCTGCAACTTTACCATTCGCCCCAGGGATAATAATAATCGTATTTTCGCTCTTTTGATCAACGGCAATCATTGCCACACCTGAACTCGTTTCGGCATCAATTTGAACCCCTTCCGTTTGGACTCCCGTTTCGTTGAGATGGGCTAAAAGTTCCTCTCCCAAACTATCTTTTCCCACTCGCCCCACCAAATAAGTTAACGCCCCTAAACGCGCTGCTGCTACCGCTTGGTTTGCACCTTTTCCACCGGGGGCAGTAAAAAAATGTTCCCCTTGTAATGTTTCTCCTGGACTCGGTAAACGAGGGGTTTTAACCACTAAGTCCATGTTAATACTGCCAAACACAATTAAACTCATAAGCTATTTTATTTAACTTTGGTTTATCACAATGTTGGTGAAGATGGTATCATAAACTTAACCTAAAAACATCTAACTTTCTAAGGAACTTAGTTGTGCGAGTTTATTTAGCTGGCCCCGATGTCTTTTTACCTGAACCCTTAAAAATGGCAGAGGCAAAAAAACAGATTTGTCAAAACTATGGCTTTGAGGGGGTATTTCCCTTTGATGCTAGTTTAGATTTAACCAACTTAACCCCTCGTGAAGCTGCAATCAAGATTTATGATTGTAATATTAACTTAATGAATAGCTGTGATTTAATCATTGCCAATATGACTCCGTTTCGCAGTCCCAGTTTAGATGCAGGAACCGCTTTTGAAATGGGATACATGACCGCATTAGGAAAGCCTATTTTTGGGTATACTAATGATAGTCGTCTTTACCCTGAACGAGTTTTGAATAAAACCTCAGAAACCTTAGATCAAGATGGACTGTTGATTGAACAATTTGAGATGATCGATAATCTCATGTTAGAAGCGGCTATTATTAACAGTGGCGGTGTTGTTGTCTATGAAGCCGTTGAACCCCAACAATATTATACAGAATTACGAGTGTTTAAAAAAGTTGTTCAAGTTGCCGCTCAAAAACTCTTGAGTTCATCATAAAAAACCCGGTTTCTCAAAGAAACCGGGTTTTTATACCCGAAAACATAGATAAATTTCAACCAACATGAATCCACAAATATCTCCCCCTAAAATTATTCTCGATACTGACCCCGGCGGCGATGATGCCTTTGCATTGTTGTGGTTAATCAGTTTAGTAAAACAAGGATTCGCCGAACTTTTAGCCGTCACTTCAGTTGAGGGAAATGTGAATGCAAAACTCACCTTTACCAATGCTTGTAAACTCCTCCAACTGACCGATTTTCCACAAATAGAAGTCGGACGAGGCATGATTAAAACCCAAAAAGAAATTGCCGATGCAGCCCATATTCACGGCAATGATGGCTTAGGAAATTTAGCCAAAACCTTACCTTCTCCCCAAAAATCCTATGAAAAAGCCAGATATTCCGATGAAATAATCATCGAAAAATTAACCGCATTTCCCGGAGAAATTACAATAGTCGCCCTCGCCCCTTTAACCAATTTAGCCTCCGCCGAAACCAAATTTCCCGGCATTTTAAAACAAGCCAAAGAAATTATCATTATGGGCGGTGCTTTTAACGTTGCAGGAAATGTTACCCCAGAAGCCGAATTTAATATCGCTTACAGTCTTGAAGCCGCAGAAATCGTTTTTAATAGCAGTAATAATTTAGTTATTTTACCCTTAGATGTGACGCGATCGCTGATTTTTCTTCCCGAAATGGCGGAGAATATTGCTGAAGTCAACCCCGAAAGTCCGATTTCTCAGTTTATCCTCGCCTTAGCCAAAGCCATGACTCAAACCTCCCTTTCCTACCGAGAAACCCAAGGAATATCGGGGTTTTTAGTTCACGATGCGGTTACTTTAGCCTATTTATTTTATCCTGAAACCCTACAATTTCGACGGGGTAGAGTTGAAGTAGAAGTCTTCGGGAAATGGACAAAAGGAAAAACCATTTGCGATCGCCGCCACCATGCTAAAATGGGAGCAAACGCCTGGGTCGCCCAACAGGTCAATTCAGCCGATTTATTGGCTGCTTTCGTAGAAGATTTGAAAAGTCTGGTAGAATATTAAATATTGGCTAAAATAATCGAGCAAAATTGGAAGCGGGGCGGGTTTAAACAGTGAACAGCGCAAACTTGCGACGGGCGCGGTTTCCGCCAGAAGCACAGTTTGTAAGAGAGTGACCAGTGAACAGTAAACACTGATAACTGATAACTAATAACTAATAACTGATAACTGGTCACTGTATAACTGTAAACTGTAATGAACCCGCCCCTACAACAGTGGCCTCTTAAGCACAAATAACCTGATTTCGACCTTGATTTTTAGCTTGATATAACGCTTCGTCTGCCTTTTTAATCACAGTTTCCGGTGTCGAACCCTGATCGGGAAAACCAGCCACCCCAAAGGAAGCCGTTATCCGTCCTAAATCTTTCCCTTGATAGGATAACTGAAGTTGTCGAATTCCTTCACACAACTGTTCCGCCCTCGCTTTTACAGTTTCTAACGACATCTCCGGTAAAATCAACGTCATCTCCTCACCTCCGTAGCGACAGGCGACATCCGATAATCTAATTTGACGCTGAAGGAACCGGGCGACTTCCTGCAAAACCACATCTCCCGCCTCGTGACCAAAATGATCATTAAATTGCTTAAAATAATCAATATCAACCATAATAATTCCTAACGGTTGACCCGAACGTTGCGATCGCTGAAATTCTCGCTGTAAAACCTCTTTCAAATAACGACGGTTAAACAACCCCGTTAACGGATCACGAATACTTTGGTTGTGCAACTCCTCCCGCAGTTGTAAATTAGATAAACCCAAAGAAATCTGTTCCGCCACCGTTTGGGCTAACTGTTGTTGACCTTTACTTAACCCCTCAAATTCTTGGGTTCGCAGATAAAATAATCCAAAAGCCTGTCCTTGAACTATCGTTGGAATACACAAAGAAGCCGTTGGTAAAGGATCACGCTGAACATGAGTACAAAACAAACCCGGTTGACTGTCACTAGCCAGGTGAATTTGTCCCCGTCGCAGCGCCCAACAATCATCAAAAGCCAGGTTCAGTTCACAAGCCGCTAATTCCCCAAATGTCGCGATAGACTCCACTTGATTCGTTTTTTGATTACTCAATAATACCGTGCCGCTACAACCCGGAAAAAGCTGTTTGAGAAACTCAGAAATCGGCCCGTAAGCCTCCTCAACCCCATGACAAGCTTGCAAAAACTCAATCATTTGATTAATAATAGCCGATTCCCGGTGGCGTTGCTCTAACTCTTGAACAGACTGTTCTAAGCGTTGGTTAATTTCAGCCAGATGTTGGTTTGCTCGTTGTAAAGCCAGTTCGGCTTGTTTGTGTTCTGTGATATTCTGATAAACAATCATCCCTAAAATCACCTCACCCTCTTCATTTCTAATCGGCACCGCCCGAACGAGATAAGTCTGATCTTGATATTGAATTTCTTCGACCCGTTCACTTCCCGCTAACGCCGTTTGATACAACGGTTCAACCGAAGTACAAGTTTCCGCCGATAACACCTCCGACAAAGTATAACCTTCTAACGCTTCTCGACGCAGTTGTAAATGGGCGAGTCCTTGACCATCAGCGACGAGATAGCGTAAATTGCGATCAAACAAAAAGATAGTCCCATTGGGAAAATTATGGGCAATGGTGCGATAAAGTTGTTCACTGGTGCGTAAATCTTCCTGAACTTTTTTCAAGATGGTAATATCGCTACAGGTACAAATCACCTGTTGAACCGTTCCATCTTCTCTCAGTTGCGGTTCAGCACTCACCAAAACCCAGATTAACTCCGTTTCGGCTTCCGCTTTCACCGCCGGACGATAAATCCCCATCAACACATTTTTCACCGCTTGACGAGTTAGAATTGCTTGGGGAACCGGATGAGTGTTATACGGGAAAGGAGAACCATCTTCGTGAATCATTTTCCATTCTGGAGGGAGAGATGTTATCCCTAAGAGTTCCGCTTCCGATAACCCCACTAATTGCCATGCTTTAGGATTACATAACAACACTTCACCCTCAGACCCATGTAACGTTACGCCAACACTCAAATTCCGAATTAAGGTACTAAACCGTTCTTCACTTTGTCTCAGTGCAACTTCCGTGTGTTTGCGTTCGGTAATATCCAGCATTACCCCTTGTAGCAAAATCGCAGTATTGTCCTCATCTCGAATCACAACGGCTGCATCTTGTACCCATAATACATCCTGATTGCGCGTTAACAGCCGATACTCACAAACAAACGGGCGATCATGGGATGGTAAATTTTTTAAGCGATTACTCATCTGTTCTCGATCATCGGGATGCAGACATTGACACCACAATTGCGGGTTACTCATCCATTCATCTGTCGTATATCCTAACATTTGTTCAATGTGAGGACTAATATAAAGCGGCATACTCGCTTCCCCCACCGTTATCGTGTAAACTGTAGCAGGCATTTGTTCCACCAGCCCACGATAACGGGCTTCTGAGGCGCACAACGCTTGATCGGCTAGTTTCTGCTCGGTAATGTCTATTATCACTCCAAACAGCCGTATCGCTTGGCTGTGTAGGTTTTCGATCACTTCTCCTTGACTGTGAAGATAACGCAGTTCCCCATCGGGACGAATCAGGCGATACTCGATATCAAAATATTCTCCTGTGTTCAGGCTTCGTTGTAAAATGTTGTAGCACTGTTCCCGATCTTCGGAGTGAATCATCTCTAGCCATTCTTCTAGGTTGGGTTCCTCTTCGCAAGGGTCTAACCCGAAAATCCGAAACACTTCTTCTGACCAACTAATCTTTCCTGTTGTTACATCAAAATCCCAATTTCCCAGATGAGCAATGCGTTGAGATTCTAATAGGTTTTGAGTGCTATGACGCAGGGCTTCTTCGGTGCGTTTTCGTTCGGTAATATCTTCAACAACATAGCAGCATCGCGGACGAGAAAAGTTTCCCGGAACAGGACAAATTGTGGCGGAAAACCAATTTTTTCCCTTGATGGTTTGATGAGTATATTCAAAGTGAGCCGGTTTCTGAGTCTGTTGGGTTTCCTGACAATGTTTGACCCACAGTACAGTTAAGTTTTCTGGAATTCCTAACCCCCGACAGGTTTGATGTTTTAACTGCTGAACTTCACAGCCTAATAATTTTGCGGTTGCTGGATTATCCCACAGATGACGTATATTATTATCCAGTATTTCCACAACTCCCATCATTAAGGTTGTGCTGTTACACAAACTACTGAGAATGGCTTCTTGTTCTTTTAGAATTACTTCGGTTTGCTTATACTCACTAATTTCGATCCAGTATCCCACTAATTCAACAGGATTTCCCCTTTCATCCTGAACTAATTTCACTTCATCCCGCATCCAACGATAATTACCATCTTGATGACGAAACCGATATTCGTAGCGATAGTAACCCTGTTCGGAAATTTTGTTCATTTCTACCGCTATAAAGGCTTGATCATCGGGATGCACTCGCTCCCACCAAAACTCATAACTCTCTAAAAATTCTTCAGGGTCATACCCTAAAATTAGCCGCACATTTTCACTGACAAATGTGGCTTTATAGGTCTGATAATCACAGCTATAAATAATCGCTGGATTGGCTGATAATAAAAACTTTAATCTCTCTTTTTCCGATTGAGATTGACTTTCACTACCGCGATATTTCGCCAGATCTTGGGTTGATTTTTCGCCGCCTTCATCCACTCGGTTTTTCAGTTCTTCCGTCAGTTGATCATAAACATTTTCCCTCTGACGATATTGCGTAATATCCTCTCCCGTCAAAATTACATATTCCACTTGACCTGCATCGTTATATAGGGTACTATTAAAATGGGAAACCGTGCGGGCCTGTAAACCCCCTTTTGTTAGCCAAGTGAGTTCCTGCTGAGGGGGAAACTCAGAAGACGGTAAGGTTTGAAAATTGGCTTTGAATTGCTGTTGTTCCTCAGACGAGAGAAAGATTTCCCAGAAAATTTGATTTCGCACTTCTCGAAACGAATATCCCGTTACCGCTTCCGAGGCTTGATTAAACCGAACAATTCGTCCTTGGCTATCAAGTACCACAACTAAGTTACTGACCGTTTCTACAATCGCCGCATTAAGATCGGGTTGAGGGGGGGCAACTTTACCGTTTTGAGGGCTTAGGAGTAGACTCACCTGTTGTTGGAGAAGTTGAATCACTCCGTACATTTCCATCGCATCTAGACCCTTTAAAATGCAGTTTGGGGTGATGATTCCCGCAATCTGTCCCGATTGTGAACTGACAAACAATTGAGAGATCCGATGTTGCTGTATTCGCCGATCCGCTTCTATTAGATTATCATCCGGGTGAATCAATGGCAAGCCGAAATTCATAATTTGATCTACTCGGATGCGATCATCTAACCCCAAAGCATAAAACTGAACTAAATCCCCGGCTGTGATGAAACCCAAAGGCTGAAGTTGATAATTATAAATTTTCTCAGCAATCACAAGACAATTGTTTTGAGATTTCGCGAGTTGTTGGGTGGCTTGTTTAACAGTAGCACTTGGGGAAAGATAAATCACCTCTCGACTCATCACCTCTTCGACGCGGCGAAATTTGAGAAAGTCTAAAGGCGGTAAGCAACAGCGAAGACTCTCTAGAGTGACTAATCCTAGAACCTGCCCTTGATCGGATAGAATCGGAAGATGACAAATCTGGTATTGATTGAATCGGTGAATGAGGGTAAACGGATTTTCAAATTGCGATCGCTTTAGGGTAATCGGTTCAACCGTCATTACTTCCGAGATGCTAACCTGAACATCCAGCATTCCCTCTGCAATTAATCGGACAATATCCCCAGGAGTCAACAGTCCAACGAGGCGATCATCATCTATCACCAAAACACAACGGGTCTCTACATCTTCGATCTGATCATCTGTAAAAAGCTGACAAGTCTTTCTAGACCGACACATCAAGCTAAAGACTTCAGACAGAGGCGTTTGCGGAGAAACCGTTAACGGGTTGGGGTTAATCGCCGCATCCAGGCTAGAATCAAATTGAGATAAGCTGCTGGCAGGCATGGGTCATCGAGGGTTAGAGAATTTAATTCTATTTAAGCATTAGTCATAATTTCCTAGACACCCTGGAAGTTGGTTGTGGCTTCCCTTTCCTAATCTATTGTCGCATCTTTGACATCCGATGTCGGATGAAAATAGTGATAGATTTCTTGGGCTAATTTTAACCCAATTCCGGGGACTTCAGTTATTTGTTCGGGAGTTGCCATGCGAAGATAATCAATAGACCGAAAATGGGCTAAGAGTTGTTTTTGGCGATGCTGTCCTAAGCCGGGAATTTCATCTAAACGCGATCGCTTCATCCGTTGACTACGTTTGTCTCGATGGAAACTCACCGCAAACCGATGGGCTTCATCTCGCAGACGTCGTAACAGTTGAACTCCCGGTTGTTCGGCGTCGGTTTCCAGAGGGAAGGACTCACCCGGAAGAAAGATTTCTTCCCGTTGTTTGGCTAAACTAATGACACGCAAATCTTCTAATAGGTTCAACTCGGATAACACTTTCACCACTGCTGACAGTTGACCTTTCCCGCCATCTATCATAATTAAATCGGGTTTATCGGCGGCTATTTTTTCAGGCGTTAATATCGGATAATCTCGAAACCGTCGTCCGATGACTTCAGCTAAACTGGCAAAATCATCCGAACGTCCTGACTTGACTTCGGGGTTTCTAATCTTATAATGTCGGTATTGTTGGTTGGCAGGTAAACCGTCAATAAATACCACCCGAGAAGCCACTGCATCTGAACCTTGAATATGGGAAATATCATAACCTTCGATGCGATGAGGAATGTCAGGAAGATCGAGAACTTCGGCTAAATCTTGTAAGGCTTGATGATGGCGATCGCTAAATTTTTGCACTCGTTCAAGTTCATAGCCTGCATTGCGTTCAACCAGTTCTATTAATTCTGCTTTGGTTTGGCGTTGCGGGTTAACAATGGTGACTTTTCGACCTTTATAGTCACTCAACCAGTTGGCTAGAATAGATTCTTCCGGTAAGGGATATTGAACCAAAATTTCACTGGGAATTTCCACTGGATCAACCGTTTGATAATGGTCTTCGAGAACCCGTTGTAAAATTGCCCCAAATTCTGATTCTTTTTGTGGATCAAACTGGATAACTTCCGCCTGAAACCCCAACCGCCCCACCAGTTGACCTGCCCGAATTTGAAACAGTTGAATACAGGCAAGTTTATCGTTAGCTGCTAAGGCAATGGCATCTCTCGATACTCTGTCATCGGGGAGAGAGACTTTCTGATCGGCATTGAGTGATTTTAGTCCTTGTATTTGATCTCTAATTTTGGCTGCGGTTTCAAAATTGAGGGTTTCAGCAGCAGTTTCCATTTGTTGGTTTAAAGAGTCAATCAATTCTCCGGTTCTCCCTTGAAAGATCATGGCAACTTTTTGGATAATTTGATGATAGTCTTCGGGAGAGATTAACTGTTGACAAACTCCCGGACATCGCCCGATATCATAGTTCAAACAAGGACGATCTTTAAACAAGGGTTTCGGACGTTGACGCAAGGGAAAAATTTGTTGAACTAAATGTAGGGTACTGCGTAACAGTCGGGTATCAACGTAGGGACCATAATAGCGATCTTTGGCTTTTCCTAAACGGCGTTTGCGGGTAATGAAAATGCGGGGATATTCTTCAGACCAGGTAATACAGAGATAGGGATATTTTTTGTCATCTTTCAGCAGCACATTAAAATAAGGCTGATGCTGTTTAATCAGATTGGCTTCTAAGGCTAAGGCTTCGGCTTCGGTATCGGTGACAATAAACTCTATTTCTGTTACCTGTTGGAGCATCATGGCAATCCGAGGACTGTGGCGGTTATAATCCCGAAAATAGGAACGAACTCGCGATCGCAATTTTTTCGACTTCCCGATATATAAGATCTGATCCGAGCGATCGCGCATTAAATAGACTCCCGGAACAGGCGGAATTTCTGTTAACCGACTTTCTAGGCGTTCAGGATGTTTGACCAGAGGCAGGGTTGGAGTTGAAGGCATTGTAGAGAAAGGGGTTTATTTGCAGCAACTTTTCTGATAATCTATATTATGATGCTCTCAATTGAAGAAAAAACACGCTCGACACAAAGGCACAAAGAGCGGATTTTCGGGAGATGTATGTTTTTGTTGTGAGTTTATGCTTCAAAAACGGTTCTGATGTGTCTCGGTACTGTTATATTGTGGGCAGATCATCCCTAAAAAAAGTAGTCGCATCTTCCGCGATCGCTATTCGGTTTCTTTTACTTCCTTTTATTTATGACTGTTGCTACTGCACCCAATCTGTTGTCTGAAGATGAAGCTCTGTCTCTGATTGAAACGGTGATCCAACAATCGGAAGCTGAAGATGTGTTTGTCAGTCTCAGCAACAGTGAAGAAGCACTGACTCGCTATTCAGAAAATCAAATTACTCAAAACGTCAGCAGTACCAAGTTTACCCTCTCGATTACCAGCTATTTTGGTAAGCGCAGTGCTACAACCTCTACAACTGAATTAGACCCCGAGGCGATTAAAGCGACGATTAAACGCTCAGAGGAACTCGCAACCATTGCCCCGGAAGATCCCGAATGGGTACCGTTGTTAGAACCGCAAACCTATGAAAACCGCATCCCGGCTTTTGATCAAGCAACGGCTTGTTTTTCCCCCCTACAACGCGGAGAACGAGTTCAAACGATTTGCAAAATGAGTCAGGATGCGAATGTTGAAGGTTCGGGAACTCTCAGCAGTGAAGCGGAATTATTAGCCATTGGCAATTCTCTGGGGTTGAGGGCTTGTAACCGTCTGACGAGTGCTGATTTTGGGTTTACTGCAAAAATAGACAAGGGTTCTGCTTGGAGTAAACGCAGTGCGATTAGTATTCAAGATTTACCGATAGAATCCCTCACCGAAACGATTATTAACCGGGCTTACTCTGCCCGTAATCCCCGTGAAGTTCAGCCTGGGGTTTATCCGGTCATCTTTGATGGGGCTGCCTTTGCGGAGTTGTTGATGTGGGTGATGTTTAATTTGGATGCTCGGGCTGCTGATGAAGGGCGATCGTTTATGTCGCGGATGGATGAACAAGGAAAACCTGCCGGAAACCGCGTCGGGGAAGCGATGTTTAGTCCGTTGGTGAATGTGCAGCGAGATCCGGCGCATCCTTTAATTGGGGATTCGACGTTTTTTGCAGATGGGCTGAAAAAAGATAATTTGTCTGTGATTAAAGATGGGGTTCCCCAAACGTTATCCTACAGTCGCTATTGGGCAGCCCAGCAGGGCGTTGAGGCGAATGGGGCGATGTATCCGGTTGTGATGGCCGGATCACCGCAAAGTTTGGCGGATTTGATTGCTCAAACAGAACGGGGAATTTTGGTCAGTCGCGCTTGGTATGTGCGATATGTAAACCCCCGCACGTTGGAGGTAACGGGAATGACGCGGGATGGAACGTTCTGGATCGAAGACGGGAAAATTGCCTATCCGATTAAGAATTTACGCTTTAATCAACGCTTGCCAGAACTCTTTGCAGAAGTAGATGGCTTGAGTCAGGTTGAACGTTACGGCAGTGTTGTGGTTCCGGGGGTACGGGTGAAGGCGTTTAATTTTAGTAGCATTACCGATAGCATCTAAGATTTCGGCGAATGCACATTTTCAAGATTCTGTCAAGTGGGGGTAAAAAAGGATGGTGAAAATTTGTTCGTCACAGAGAAAGGGAAGGGGTAAAAACTTGACCAAAAACGAGGCAGAGGTACGATTAAATAAGGGTTTCAGCCGCCTAAAAGAGTCAAAATACCTTATAGGTCAGACCATTCCTGTATTATGATTTGAGATAATCCTACCAAAAAGGCTGAAAGAACGCAAGCCCGTTTGCTAATTGAGAATTATTTTCGAGTTAAGTTTTGTAAAACGGGCTGTTTGATAGAATGTTCTGAACATTTAAGCTTTTATAGATTATTGAAGCTTATCGTTTAGGGGTGGGGAAGGGGGAGTTGAAGAATCTTGCTAAAATAACTTGTCAGATCCCTAGTACCATTGATATCTGCTGTTATTACTTAGTTGTTGGTAGATACATCAAGAAACCAATTTTGCTGTTTAAGTCGTTCCCATGCTTTCCGTAGATGACTAGGTTTAAACAGTTTGCGTTTTCTTTCATTCCATCTATAGTTATCCTCCAGATGATTTGATAATTTCTCTAGCTTAATTTGCTTTTGACTTTTTAGCCATTGAATAACTTGTTGGCGATCGCAATCAGATAGATACCCACTTGAGCCTTTATATTTAAGCTTTAGCCCTTCAATACCAACGCACGCATAGCAGGTTTTCCATTTACTGATAAAGGCAGCAGAAACTTCTAAAATTTCTTGAATTATTATAGGTTTTCAACCTTGCATTAACATTTTGATCACTTTGGTGAGATTATCCCCAGATGTAAGTATTTAAAACATTCATAACTTCTTACTTGCTGGAAATAGATCTTTATATCCCTGACAATATTGATCGATCACCGAAACTGTTGGTTGTGCATCTCGGGCTAAATGCTTAAGAATTTGTAATTCTACATCCATTGTCCCATCTGCTTTATAGCTATTAAATCTGTTGACAAAAGAGGGGTATTTTTCATAACTAAAGGGTTTGAATTGATTGGGGTATGCTACCATTTGCGGGGCGATTTAAGATAGCCGATGGTGTTGCAATTATTCTCCGCACTTTAGAGTTAAAATTCCCCCTGAACATTCTCCCCATTGCTGAATCTTGGGGATTCCAAATCTCACGATTTGGGCTTCCTAATCACGCCCTCGTCGGCTTAGGTAATCTGGATCTATCGGAGCCATTGGGTAACATCTAAAGTCGTTCCCGTCAACTTGATCACCGCGCCTGAACTATCGAAAACCGGACCGCCTCGGGCGTTGATATAGCGAACTTCCCCATCATTGACCCGAATGATGCGTAAATTAGCTTCAAATGGTTCTCTTCTAATTGCTAGAACCCGAATAGCCTCCTCATGGAGTTGAAGATCATCGGGGTGAATTAGGGCAAAAACTTCTTCAGAGGTGGGGGCTGGCTGATTCGGATCGAGACCATGAATCAGAAAAAGTTCCTCAGTCCAGTAGGTTTTGCGAGTTTCCATATCGAACTCCCAACACCCGACTTGAGCCACTCGTTGAGCATTTCGCAACATCATTTGCGATCGCCGCAGTTGAGCCTCAATATGTCTGCGACACTCAATTTCTTGGTGTAGACGGGCATTCGCCACCATCAATTCTTGCCAAATGTTAGCGGTAATAGAATCGAGCATCCCTTCTGGGGGACAGGGTACTCCGTTAGAGGGCTGGGTTTCCACGTTGTAAACCGGATCGAGACAGTACCCCTGACCGTAGTGGGTCTGAATAAAATCTTGAATACCCGCCCGTTCGAGTTGGCGGCGAATACTACGGATGTGGCTCTTGATGGTGGCGTCGGTGGGTAATTGATCATCCAATGTCCACAGGCGATCGCCCATCTCGCCGCGAGAAAACATTTGCCGGGGATGGCTCAGAAATAGCTCCAGGATTTGATATTCCTTGCGGTTGACTTTCAAAACTTGACCGTGGCAGGTGATCTGTCGGGAGATGGGATTGAGAGACAACGGCCCCCAGGTTAGCAGGGGGCTGGCTCGACGAAGGCCCCGCCGCGCCAAAGCCCGGAGATGGGCTAGGAGTTCTGGGGTCTCAATGGGTTTCATCAAACAAGTATCGGCGCCACTATCTAAACCCTCGATACAAGTCCCCGCACCGGAAGGCGACCGCATCAACAAAATAAGCACGGGGTTGCCCACATCCCGCAAGCGACGACATAGGTCAATTCCATCCAGCTTGGGTAACAGTAACTCCAGCAAGACCGCATCGTACATAAACGCCTGGAGCAATTCCCAAGCCTCCTCGCCATCGGTGGCGACATCGACAACGAAACTGTGGCGAGATAAATCTTGATGCAGCTTGCTTCGCAGGGTTTTGTCAGGGGAAGCCAGCAGAATTCTCATGGTTCAATGTTGAGCTTTCAGAATCAGCAAGAGGATCTGTTCAAAATTACACGAATTTTTTACCTTTTAACTGTACACTGCTCCAAAGTTGTTCAGTAAGAGCCAGATCTCGAAGGGTAGCTATATGGTTCCCGCCTCACATCAGGCCAATGATTTCATTCAAAAGAATGCCGTGACGAGTGGTGTTATCAACGCCATAATCAATGGTGCGATCGGCTGGTTTATGTTTCGAGGAAAAGAGACGATACCTTTGACCGTTGACACGATATCAGCCCACGAAAAAACGGTTTTCTCGACGGGAGTGATGACGGCATTTATCCTGTCCCTCATCTTGGGAACGATCGCTTTTTTTACCTTTAGCAAAAAAGCCAAAGATTTCTCGGTTCCATTCCCTGAGCTTTTGAACCGACCCTTTTTATTTTTTGGGGTGAGAACGGTTCTATTTTATTCTCTGTTTGCCTTTGGTACGGTGACATTGGTGGCTCTCTTCTTACAAAAGTTTTTGGGGACGATTTTGGTTACTCCACTGGTCGGCGCCATTATCTTGGGGGCGATCGCCGGGATTGCCTCTTGGTTTATTAATGCGGCGGTTATGAAAGCCATGTTGCGGCCAGAGTAGGTTTTTGAGGGATAACAGCAGGTTGAACCGGGCTTAGTTGAGAACTGCTATAACGACAGGTTCTAAGTATTTAACATTGTGGAGATTTTTTGGGTATGACTGTTTTGGAAGCGTTTAAGCTCGAGGGTCAAGTCGCGATCGTGACGGGGGGCGGAGCCGGCATTGGTCGGGGCATTGCCGAACTGTTTGCCGAGGCCGGGGCGGCGGTAGTGGTCAGCGATTTGAAAGAAGACACTGCGGCAGCCGTCGCCAACGGCATTAAGGAAAAGGGCGGTCAGGCTGTGGCTGTGGCTTGCGATGTGACGAAGGACTCGGATCTGGAAAATTTGGTTCGGTCTGCCCTGGATGCTTTTGGCAAAATCACCCTGCTGGTCAACAATGCTGGCGGCGGCGGGCCGAAACCCTTTGATATGCCGATGGACACTTTTATTTGGGCTTACAAGCTGAATGTATTTTCGGTGTTTCATTTGTGCCAACTGTGCGCCCCCCACATGGAAGCAGCAGGACAGGGGGCGATTTTAAATATTTCTTCGATGTCGGCGGAAAATAAGAACGTCAATATGGCTTCTTATAGTTCCTCCAAAGCCGCCGTCAGCCACCTGACCCGGAATATCGCCTTCGATTTGGGACCCAAGGGAATTCGGGTGAACGCGATCGCCCCCGGTGCGATTAAAACCGATGCCCTGGCAACGGTACTGACCCCCAAAGTTGAAAAAACCATGCTCAAGCATACGCCCTTGGCACGGTTGGGAGAACCCAGCGATATCGCTTATGCGGCACTGTTTCTCTGTTCCCCTGCGGCGAGTTGGGTTAGCGGGCAAGTGCTGACTGTTAGCGGCGGCGGCGTTCAGGAATTAGATTAAACGCTTGCTGAGAGAGGCCGGGACTGCCTCGCCTGATTGGATTTCAGAGTATTCAAACCTAACAAAAAAACGACCATGAGCAATTTTGATGCGTTTGCTGACTTTCGGATGAACGGCCAGGTGGCGATCGTAACGGGCGGCGCCCAAAACATTGGAGAAGCCATTGCCAAAACCTTTTCGGGTGCGGGAGCGAAGGTGATGATCGCCGACCTGAACGGGGAAAAAGCCCAAGCAACGGCGGCGGCGATCCAAGCTGAAACGGGCAATGAAGTGTTAGGTGTGGGCTGCAACGTCACTGTTGAGGCGGACATTCAAGGGTGCGTCGCCAAAACCGTCGAAGCCTTTGGGGGCGTTTCAACTTTGGTTAATAACGTCGGTTGGGGCAAAGCCTACGACGATCCCCTCGATGTTCCCTTAGAAGAGATGATCGACAGCTACAAGCTCAATACCCTGTCGGCCATGCGGATGACCTCCGTTTGCCGCCCCTATCTCCTGCAAGCTGAAAATGCCTCTATTACCAACTCGGGTTCTTTGGTGGGGGTTTTACCTGCCTTTGACTTCATCGCCTACTCCGCCGCCAAAGCTGCCCTCAACCACATGATGCTGGGTTTGGCTCACTATTTTGCCAAGCAAGTTCGCATCAACACGGTGCTTATCGGTACGGTGATCACTGAGGGCTATGCGGCGGCGGGTTTGGATGAAAAAGCCCAGTATGCCCTGGCTCACCCCGATAACCTGACCGGGCGGGCAGGTAAACCCCAGGATATTGCCAACGCCTTCCTGTGGCTAGCGTCACCGGCGGGGTCCTGGGTGAGCGGCCAAACCCTGCAAGTCTCCGGCGGGGGTAAGCGCGTGCGCCTCAAGCCGGAATAACCCGGGTGGGAACCCGTCGCCGCTTCTGCTTAACCTGGCTCTGAGATTGGGTTTGAGGGTTCGGAAAGATACAATTCACAAATTAACCTCATGGCTATGCAAAAACCACGCAGTCATCGGGTTAGAAGACTTGAATGTTTCTGGGATGTTAAAGAATCATAAGTTAGCAGGTGCTATTGCTGATTCTGCTTTTTCTGAAATTCGCCGCCAAGTTGAGTATAAGTCTGTATGGTTCAAGAGTAGTTTTTGCTGACAGATTTTATCCGTCAACTAAGACCTGTTCAAATTGCGGTCACGTTCAACAAATAGCTCTGAAAGAACGAGTTTTCAACTGTCAGGCTTGCGGTGTAAGCGTTGACCGTGATTTGAATGCTAGCCTAAATTTATAGCGCTACGCGCTAGGCAAAAGGCAAAAGGCAAAAGGCAAAAGTTAGATAAAAAAGGTTTTCAGCTTTTACTAATGTCCTAACCATAATGCGTAGTGCTATATTACATTATGCCGAGGGCTTCTCGGTAAAAAGCCTGTCTGACCGGGTGCTGCCGACAGTCCGGGGTGATGCAGGAACGAAACATTAATACGGTTTATACCGTGTTATATCAGTTTTCGATAGCAGTTTGTGCAGGAAATGGGTTCGGGTATCAGCTACTTTAGCGTGAAATTTAGCTAACTGCTTTCTTTGGCTTTCATACCGTTTAGATCCTTTGGTTTTCCGAGATAGATTTTTAGATGACTTTTTCAGCTTCCTCATCCTTTTAATCAAGGGTTTGGGAGCTTTTATTTTTTGTCCATTGCTCAGGGTAGCAAAGGTTGTAAATCGGTGTAGGCATTACGGATGGATATACAACAAATCTGACAGGGGAGGAACTGGTGTTAAAATTCTTTGTATCGTTTTAACCAGGTGGGAGTGGGACAAAAATTAACTTTAGCTGCGATCGCCGCATCTCGATCTACAGCATGGTTACTAATCACCCAAACTTCTTGAGGATCATCTGTTAGTTGTAATAGAGCTAATCTCAACATTCCGGCGCCGGGTTTACGAAAAGAATCATAGTGTTGTTGACCGGGGCGGCTAAGATTGAGGAAATCTGAGCGTTGATATTGGGTTTGAATGATTTGAACTTTGTTTTGAACGGAAAAATCGAGTTCTACAGACCAACAATATTCCCCAGTCCAATCACTAAAATAAACCTTGCTAATAGCGGGAAACAACTGCAAAGTATAGACAACTTGCTGTTGAACGGCTTCTAGAGATTGAGGAGTAGTCGGATGATTAATCTGATCTTGATTGGAGTGAGCGATAATTTTCCATCCGCTTCGATAGAAATAGGCGATCGCGTCGGTGACACCTGCAAGGGGTTGTAAATCGTGGGAATGTTGGGGAAAGGGTTGACCGGAGAGGGTGGTAGTTAAGGTTCCCATGCAGTCAACCAGCAAGGCTTTAATCATTGATGTGATGTTGACTCGATATTGGGGTCTCCGAGAAAATACGGAGACGGGAGAGTAATATTGTTCTAGGAATTTATCGCTATGAACTTAACTTCGTTTTGACCCATTCTTGGACTTTTTTGCCATCAGCTTGACCTTTCAAGCGCTGCATGGCTAGCCCCATAACTTTCCCCATATCTTTAGCCGAACTCGCCCCAACTTCAGCAATAATTTCATCAACAATAGAAGCCACCTCAGAATCTGAAAGTTGCTGAGGGAGGTATTCTTCAATGATGGCTAATTCGGCTTTTTCGGTGTCAACTAAGTCTGAGCGTCCAGCTTTTTGATATTGTTCAATAGAATCTCGTCGTTGTTTGGCTTGCTGCATTAACACCTCAAGTTCCTGTTCAGGTGTCAGAGTATCTTGACCCTTACCTCTGACCTCACTTTCTTTCTCAATCAAAACCTTCTTAATGCTGCGAACCGCCTCTAGCCGGACTTTATCCTGAGCTTTCATCGCCGCTTTAATCTCTTCGCTGATTTGATCCTTTAAACTCATGCACTGTACCTTTTGTAAAAAGATCCCCCATTTGCCGGGTCTAGGGGATGAGGATTAAGGTTTTCTGAAATCGGTTTGAACTTAGTAGATGTATCCACTTTGAGATCAAGATCCGTATTTCCCCCATTTTAATTTGACGCAGAATTTTTAACAATAAAAGAGAGACCCACTTTTGATAGATTGATGCTGAAGTTGTGGCTGTTAAGTTAGTAAGCGAAAGACCGGAACGAAGCTGAGGCTCTATGGGTCTATGTCCTGTCAATCCTGATTTGCTCCCCCATAACAGTGGTAAGATTTCCATGAATGAACTGCGAGGCCATACCGTGATCCGTTCTGCTACTTTACCTGTTCCCCATCCGGAACCTTTGGTTCCCGATCATAATCGACTGCGACTGTTTTCCGGCTCGTCAAATATCTCACTGGCGACGGAAGTGAGTCGCTATCTCGGGCTGGACTTAGGCCCGATGATTCGCAAACAATTTGCGGATGGTGAATTGTATGTGCAGATTCAAGAATCCATTCGCGGTTGCGATGTTTACTTGATTCAACCCTGCTGCCATCCCGTCAATGATCACTTGATGGAATTGTTGATTATGGTTGATGCTTGTCGTCGTGCATCGGCTCGCCAAGTGACAGCCGTTATCCCTTATTATGGGTATGCCAGAGCTGATCGCAAAACGGCAGGTCGAGAATCAATTACGGCGAAATTGGTGGCGAATCTAATTACAGAAGCGGGTGCGAGTCGAGTTTTAGCAATGGACTTACACTCCGCGCAAATTCAGGGCTATTTTGACATTCCCTTCGACCATGTTTATGGTTCTCCGGTGTTGCTGGACTACCTAGCGAGTAAGAATTTACCCGATATCGTGGTGGTTTCTCCCGATGTCGGCGGTGTTGCTAGGGCGAGAGCCTTTGCGAAGAAGTTGGATGATGCGCCCTTGGCAATTATCGACAAACGACGTCAGTCTCACAACGTGGCTGAAGTGTTAAACGTCATCGGAGACGTTGAAGGGAAAACGGCGGTGTTGGTGGACGATATGATTGACACCGCAGGCACAATTACCGAAGGCGCGAGACTGCTGCGGGAAAAAGGCGCTCGACAAGTTTATGCTTGTGCGACTCATGCGGTTTTCTCTCCCCCCGCAGTTCAACGGTTATCGGAAGGATTGTTTGAAGAAGTGATTGTCACCAATACCATTCCAGTTCCCCCGGAAAAACAATTTAAGCAGTTAACGGTGCTGTCTGTTGCTAACTTGCTGGGAGAAACCATTTGGCGTATTCACGAAGATACTTCAGTCAGCAGTATGTTCCGATAAAATACATCTAATTTTCCCAGTAGGGGCGGGTTCAGCAAGATTTATTGCTCTGACAACAACCGAACTAAACCCGCCCCAATCATCTTTTTTGATGCTATCTGTTTTGATTTTCGCTGAAAGTCTAGACGGGTTGAACGCACCCCAGCTCAATTAAAATTCTAGCTGGGGATTCTTATGCTAGGCTTTGCTTAGACCCCATAAGGTACTAAGCGTCACTGGCGTTCGCAGCGTCTGGGAGGAACTTTTGCCTTCCCAGACCCTAGTAAATTTACTATTTGTTAATACCGCGTACCAATATCTGGCACCGATGTTGTAAGAAGCGGATAAATCGGCGTTGTAGCGCAAGTTGTTCTCAAATATGGCTTGGGAATACTTCTTATTGCTCCGCTTGATTAAGCCACTACCATCAAAGGCATAAGCACTGGTGTACTTGGCGTTAATCTTGCTCACTTTTCCGCCTAATTCGGAGAATTTCTGGATGGTCAGTTCAACCAATTTGTCCTTGCACCATTGATGAAATCTCTGTTTTTGCAGAGAACCCTGTTTCCCGCCTTTGGCTTTCCAATTCGACAAGTCCTCAAACACAATCACACTGACATGATGTTTTTGGGCCAACTCAACAATCTGTCTCGAAACAGTTTGAGCAATGTGTTTGTTGATGTTTTTGGATTTTCGATATAAACCTTGGCAGAAGCCCTTGGGCAAATCTTGGTTAATGATTTTCCGAGTTAGCTTGGATTTGGTAGCAATGCGCTGTTTACGCTGGTCTCGATGGTCTATGTCTCTAGCAGGATTAATGAATTTCCTGGCTTTTACAGTACCGTCCTTGCCAATTATTGAGCAGGTTGCTGTTGTGTTTATACCAATATCAATAGCACAAATATAATCTGAATCGGGTAGAGATTGAGGATTAACCTCTACAGGCATGGAAAGATGCACACTTCGTTTATTGGCAATGAAAGAGGGAGATAAGAGCTTTGCTCCTTCTCTGATATGCCGACTTTTTCCATGTTTTTTGACGGGAATATTTTTCATCCAAACCCAGTCAGTACCATTCCATATTTTTAGCTCTACTGCATCGAAGTTGGAGTGATATTTAACTTGTTGACCTTTGTACAAAGCTGGATAGCTGTTGCACATCACGGTCAACCTGGGTGGCTTGTCGTACCGATGCTTCCGTTCTCCTCTGTTCCAAGTATCCCAGCGAGTAAAGAAGCTACTAACAATACCTAAAGCATCTTGAATCGCAGCACGTCTTAGATAACTGGGGAATTTCTGGAATGAAGGATAACGACTAATACTTTTCTGGAAATACCAATAGTATTTGGGATTAGGATTATCCTCTGTTTTGTGAACCAGCTTTTCTAGAGTATTGACTCTTTCGTTGCTGTTTAATCCCGAGAGATTTCCCCAATTCCAATAGCTAATAAGCACTAATGGCTTCAGAAAATGTCGGTATTGCGCTACGGTCAAGATTGCTAATCGACGCTGCTCGGAGGTCATTGCTAATTGCCATACATCGGTTCTGATGTTTGACTCTTTCTCGGTTTTTTTCCGCTTGGATTGCTTTTTAACTTTCTTCTTGACCATAGCTTCGACCTCAGCTTAGATAAATATCATGCTACTCTAGTACCACTTGGTTGTCAACTTAGTTCTAGGGTTGGTTACATGACTATGACTAGACTCAAGACTCGCTCCAATTCAGCATTTCGGTTAATCTATCATCTCGTGCTTGTAACTAAGTTCAGGAATAAAAGCCTGACCAGCGAGATGATTGACAGGCTGAACGAGATTTTTAGAGAGACATTGCACAAATGGGATTGTGAATTGGTGGAATTTAATGGGGAAAGCGACCATATCCACATTTTGTTTGAGGCTATCCCCAGTATTGAGCTTTCACGGCTGGTTAACAATCTAAAAACCGTTTCCTCTCGACTGACGAGGAAAGAACATGAGCAGCACCTGAAGCAGTTCTACTGGTCATCAAAACCTATGTTTTGGGCCAGTAGCTACGCTTTAATTACAGTAGGAACTGGAGCCACCCTGGATAAACTGATTGAGTATGTGAAAAATCAGGAAAAACCAGACTAAGGATGCTCCGCTTATTTTTGTTGTTTCGCGCTCCCCCACCTAAATTAAAAATTCTAGGTGGGGACTGCGCTCAACTATTTTGTTCAAAGAGATTTATAACTAAACCCGCCCTCAAACTTCAACCTCCCCAAACTTTTTTGAGAATATCGTCGGGTGAGAGATCGGCTATTTTCCCGGTCGGAGATTTCACCGCAATGACGCGATCGCTTTTCGGTAATAATTTCTCGGGGTCAGTAGGCCCAAACAAGGCAATGGTATAAGTTCCCACCGCAACGGCTAAGTGCATGGGCGCACTGTCGGTACAAATCATCAAATTCGCTGCCGCAATCATTGCCGCAAGTTTACCAATATCTCCCGGCGTTGTCACCTTCACCTCTCGACAAACCTGGGTTAACTGACTCACCCAAGCCTGATCTTCTGGCCCCTTAACAACAACAACAGGTAAATTCGGTTGTTGTTGCTGCATATCTTGAATCACTTTCTGCCATTTCTCAACGGGATAAATCTTGTCAATTCCCTTTTGTTGAGCCAACAGACTAGAACCGCCATGAATCAGGATATAACCACTGTCTTTAACCCCTAGCTGTTGCTGAGTCGCCTCAGCCCAGCTAATATCGGATTTAGGAACATTGATCGCCAATCCCTTAAACGGTACGCTTAAATCCAATCCTTGCAGCAAATCGTGATACATTTCGGCGGCATATTGTTCGGTTTTCAGGGGAACCGCATTGGTGAGAAAAGCCGCCCCTCCACTTCCAGCATATCCTACCCGTTGGGGAATTCCCGTCAGCCACAACAACAAACCGACTGTCCATCGTTGTCCCAAAGATACCACCAAATCAAACTCTCGTTCTCGAACAATGCCGAGAAAATTTCCCCAGTCTGCGAGGCTATTGCGGTCTTTAAAATCATAGGTGAGGACTTCGGAAACCGATTTACACACCCGATAAGCACCTTTAGCCCTGGGTTCAACCACGACAGAAATTTGGGCTTGGGGGTAAGCTTGTTTGAGATCGTCTAAAGTCGGAAAGAACAAAACTTGATCGCCAATTCCGCCAGGGACAAGGGCTAGTATTCTCATCTCTATACAAGTTAATCTACTGAACAGCTTAATTTTAATGGAATACCACCTTACAGACTCAAAATCTCAAAATGCACTTATTAATTCCGGCAGCAGGCCTGGGGCGACGCATGGGATCTTCCCGCAATAAACTGCTTCTGACTCTCCTTGATCAACCCTTACTGGCCTGGACACTCAAAGCCGCAGAAGCTTCTACTGCGATCACCTGGATAGGAATTATCGGTCAACCCATTGATTTCCCCGATTTTGAAGCGATTCTCGCCCAACTAAACCTCACAACCCCCATCCAGTTCATTCCAGGCGGTTCAACCCGTCAGGAGTCGGTTTACAACGGCTTACAGGCTTTACCCCCCGAGGCGGAACGGGTGTTAATTCACGATGGCGCCCGATGTTTGGCGACGCCTGCGTTATTTAATCGTTGTGCGGAGGTGTTGCAAACTTGTCCGGGTTTAATTGCCGCGATTCCTGTTAAAGATACGATTAAAATTGTTGATAATAATGGCTTCATTCAAGATACCCCAGATCGACAACAGTTATGGGCTGCCCAAACTCCCCAAGGCTTTGAGGTGAAGTTGTTGAAACAATGTCACGATAGCGGACAGTCTCAAGGTTGGGCGGTGACAGATGATGCGGCGCTGTTTGAAAAGTGTGGTTTACCTGTTCGGATTGTTGAAGGGGAGGAAACCAATCTAAAAGTTACCACTCCAGTCGATTTGCGGGTTGCTGAGTTTATTCTCCGGGAAAGACAACCTGAGAACTGAAGTAAGAGCGGGTTTATTACAGTTTACAGTTTACAGTTTACAGTGACCAGTTTTTACAGTTTACAGTTTACAGTTATTAGTTATTAGTTATTAGTTATCACTGATAACTGGTCACTGATAACTGGTCACTGATAACTGGTCACTGGTCACTGGTCACTGTTTACTGGTCACTGGTCACTGGTCACTGTTTACTGGTCACTGTTTACTGGTCACTGTTCACTGAAAAACTGGTCACTGTCTAACGAGTTCCCCGACTCATAAACGGTTGACAAGGCCAGAAACGGATGGGTGTATCTTTGATTAAACGGTTAATTTCAGCGATCGCTTCGGTGTGAGACAAGTCATCTCGGGTAATCAAAAATTTCAAGATATCAAAACTCGGTGTCTCAACGAGGTAATAACCGCTATGTACATCAATTTTTTTGCGAAAATTTGCAATGGTATTTATCGCATCAATCATCAAACCATTCCAGATATTTAACTGCCAATCAACGGTATTTACGCCTTTCATTTGGGAACAGTCGAGATAATTGAACTTTTCAAATAAGTCGTAGGCTGAAGTGGGTTCTACGGCAGGTTGTGTTGTTACCATCACTCGAACATAAGGACGATATTCGCTCTGATTCTGCACGGTTTTAATCGGTTTTAGATAAACATTTCCTAACCGTAATCCTGACATTTCTAAACTGGGTTCGGTAAACCAATTGCCGAGTAAAGACAGATATCGGAGAACGAGATCTCGATCACTGGAAAATAAGTAAATTTCTTGACAGCGTTGAATGGCAGAGCGGACATAGTTATTCCGTCCTTCTCGCAGGAATTCTAGGGGGATATCAGGGGCAGATAAAATGAGTTTATTTAGAATTAGATAATCTCCCATCTGATTTTTTTCTTCTTCTATTCGTTCGTCTTTGCCGAATTTATCGGATAATATCCTTAAAACATTGACTAATACTAATCCTCCCATACTATGCCCGATTAAATTGACGTTTAAAGGGGGAAAACTCCTATCTGGTTGAGTTTCGGGGTCAAACGGCATACTCATATAAGGATTTTGCCCCAAGACTTTATCTAAGCGCCAAAAGAACTCTGCTAAGTCTGGTGCGCCGTAATGAATGGCTCGATAGCGATCGCGTTGATAGACGACTAATCGCAAAATTTGCATTAATAATAACCACAGGACAAACACGACAAAAACCACTGCTTGCCACTGTGCAATTAATGCTCCGATTTTTGAGAAGTTGAACCAAGCCCAAAGCGGATCTAAAATGGGTTCTAGTCCGAAAGTTTGTAAGAGGGGAACAATGGCTAAAGCCGCAAGGATATAAAGCACTGTTCCGGCTGTCAAAGCCAATAACGCCATCGTTAATAAAAACTTGAAGAAAATCCCCCAATTGTATCGCGCATCTGTCCAAAGTGCGGGAGTAAAAAAGGGTTGTTCTCCCGGCCAAGTATAGCCAATATAAGCACTTTTATCTTCTAAGGTGCCAATATAATTAATCGGCCCTTTCAAGCACAAGGATTCCGCTTCACTATCAAAAGATGTATAGAATTGTTCGGCGGGAGTTGAGTAACCATGAGTTCTTAGAGTCAAGCGTTTGAAGTTTTGCGATCGCAGGATAATCCCCAACTCCGCAATATTAAAGAGGGGACGAAATTTATCGATTGGCGGTAATTTTCGAGCCACATTTAATGACGTTGGGGCTGTACTAATGACTAAAAAGATGTTAGAATATTCTCGATTCACAAAAACTTCAAAGTTGCGACTCACCGCCGGGGTAAACTGTTTATTGTGCCAATTATTCAGGGTGCGAATCACGTAATTTTCATTCACTTGTTTGGCAAATTCTGGGTATTCATTCGGATCACAAGTTGAATGAATTGCCTCGACAATCGCCTGTTCTCTGTTATAACCGCCATAGGTGGGTAAACCATAAACCGTTTCGGGTTTAACGCCTGTGGGTTGAGTGTAAGCAAGCTGCACAATACGGGCTTTTGTCCATCCGTCAGAAAAGGGTGCTGCATTGCGAATAATTGACTCTAACCAACGGCGATCATTGTTGAGGGTTTCTTTGTGCCACTCCAAAGGTAAACGTTCATAGGTCCGCTCAATTTCCATAGCCTTTCTAATGGGGGTATTTTTGGCAGAGATTCACTCTATTTATAGCAGGAAATCTGCCCAAAAACTAGGGATGAGTCTCTCAATCTAACTTAATAAAATGTCACAGTTAGTTCGTTAATCCCATAACTGCCGCCACCAGGGTTTTTCTTCAACGGGGAGTAAATGGGCTTGACTGCGAATATCGTTAATATTCCAATTGGTTAACCGGGCTAAATTTTGGATTTCTTCTTCTTGTCGATCGCGAACAGATTCTTGATAGGCGTCAGCGAGATCGCAAGTCATTTCACCTGTGTAGGGATGATTAATCACATATCGTCCTTGAAATAACTCTTGATTTCCGGTTTCTTGAAACTGTAAATCTTCCGGGAACGTCTCACGAGTATACCGCAGATGAACCCGACTGATAAACACATTTGTCTGTTGTCCGGGGTTTAACCAAAAGACACCTGCTTGCTTCAATTCTTCAGGGGTTAAGGGGTCAGCCGCACAAGGATCACAGCCTTGCATATTCCAAGAATATTCTAAAAATCCGACTCTTTTTTGTTCTTGTTCATAGGCTGTTTTAAACATTGCTTGGTAGAAATCGGCAAACTTATTTTGAATAAATTCAGGAACGTCTACATTAGACGGAATTTTCACTGTTCGATAGTTGGTCATTTCGGTTTGACCTTGAGGAGAAAGCAAGTAAACAATTAAATCTTGTTCTCCGGTGGCGTTCATCATCCCTAAGCGAATCGGTAACATAAATCGGGGTGATTCATAAGCCATCATCAATGGACGTAACGATTGAAAACCCGCCTGATCAAATTCGGTTAAATTGACTTTAGCAACAAAAAACTTTAAATTTTGTCGAATATAAGGTTGTAAAAGCTGACTCGCTCCTTGAGGGATTTGATACCCGTTCTGAATCAGCCAAGTTTCTAATCCATCGGATTCTTTTGCGCTTAAAATAATAATATCATATTCTCCGACGGTAAAGCGAGATTCAATTGTGACACCTAAGGTTTTATTGCTTTGGGGTTCAGCTTCCGGGGCTGATTGCAGAAACACATCTCCTCCGCCTCGGGTGCCTCCACCGGAATAAGTCATACAAGGATTATCATCAAAATATTCAACCAGTCGAGGCGCACTAAAAGCATCAATTCGTTCAATGATTTTGGGTTCACCGACTCGCACCTGATCTTCAGTTAAAACAACTGGAACCGGAACAACTAAAGCAAAATCTTTAACGTCTCCTTTGTAGTCATTCGCCATTGTTAAAACGGTGCGATTTCCATTTCTCGCCAGAATAACTTGTGAGGCTTGGTTGTATAAACGACTATCGGCTTTCGCGACGTAAAATCCACAAAACGCCCAAGCAGAGGGCGCAAATAGAGTAAAAGCTGCTAGAATTAAAGGGAGGATAATTGAAAGTTGAGGAATCTTTTTCATGGTCAGTCAACAAAAGAAAAAAAAGGTTAAAGGGAAAACTGAGTTGAGCGATAATTTAACCAGATAAACCGAGGATTTGACCAAATTTCATCGAAAACTAGCGTTAGGGGAGAAAGGAGAAATAACGCCCAAAATATAGCGGTTGACAAAAAGAATAAATGCTGTAGAATAAACGTGAGAACAGCGATACTAATTGCCCAAATGATCCGACTTTTAGAAGCATTGGGAATGGAACGAGGATCGGTTAACATAAATAGGGCAAATAATAGCAAACTCCCACTCATTAACTGATGAGTATAGACATCAAAACTCCATCCTAAATAGAGATGACGAATGGCTTCTAGTCCGGCGTAGGTGGCTAAAAATGTGGCTGAGGTTTCCCAACGTCCGACTTGTTTTAAGATCATTCCACCCAGTCCTAAGAATAACAGAAAATACCAGCTTTCGGTTCCCCATTGTCCCGGAGAAACCCAAGCATCGGAGGTGAGGGTTAAAGCCGTAATAATTCCAAAGTTAGCTGGGTTGAAGAAATGTTTGCCTCGGTAATGTAAAATAAACTTACTGGCGATCGCACAAACTCCGGCGAGTATCATCGTTGTTTCACTGTTCGCCCGCAATAATAAACATAATCCCAAAGCGGTAATTACAGCACTTTTCCAGGAGGATAAACTTGCTTTATTAAAGTCCCCAACTTGAAGCGATTGAGAATTTAATTGTTGTAACCCAATCATCAAACCCTGGGTTAATAAACAAGTGCCAATCACTGCTATAATGAATTCAGGTTTAATGGTCCAGTCTCGGGTATTAACC
The DNA here is from genome assembly GCF_034932365.1 of Limnoraphis robusta BA-68 BA1. Classification (NCBI taxonomy): domain Bacteria; kingdom Bacillati; phylum Cyanobacteriota; class Cyanophyceae; order Oscillatoriales; family Sirenicapillariaceae; genus Limnoraphis; species Limnoraphis robusta. The sequence goes on from NZ_JAYGHR010000062.1 coordinate 126,898, forward strand.
CCTAAACCTAAAAAGAGGGAAAGAAACAAAATTTGAGCATTCCGAGCATCTTTAAACATGGTTTATCCGGCGGTGTGCTGTCTAGTGATCTCTGACGGTTTGAATGATTTTAATTGTTCCTGCAATCTTCACTAATTTTTTGACGCTACATCAACAACAAATCAATAAAATCATCCAGACGATTTTGATATTTTTCGGTTTGTTCTTGACCTAACTTAACAATACTCCGAAGATTAACGTCTGAAGTATTATCAATCGGGAATATATCTTGACCCTTCAAAACCGGACTAATTCGCAGATATTGGCTATGTTTTTCGATCGCGTCATAAATTTGCTTCATCTGATAATCAACGGTTTCAGATACTCCCGTCATAATGATATCAAACAACGGAATTAACCATTCAATCTTACCCCAGTTTCTCGCTTTATTGTAGGGATAGATTCGTTTAACATCGCCCGTTCCTAAAGAAAGAATAACCATTTCATTGGCAGTCGGGCCACTTTCATAACGTTCATCTAAATTAAAGTAACGGTTAAATTTATGACGAACTTCTGCATAAGCACAAAGGGCGGGATTATTGGCAAAAACACCCCCATCGACAAAGGTATAAACTTCATTTTTCAGAGATCTAATTTGAGCAACTTCAAAAAAAGTCGGAGCCGCACTTGTCGAACGAACAACATCTCGAACTAAAAAATCATATCGAGAATCAAGCCGTGCATCATGTTGAGTAAAAAAATGAGCTTTGCGTTGTTCAATTTCATAAGCCGTAATTAAACTTGGCTTTAAAAGTTGACTCAATCTTAAATCTCCAAAGAAAGTAGCCAAGAGTTTTTCAAAGCTATAGTGAGAATACTTTTCATTGAGAAATCCTCCAAAATTCAGTAAACTATGCAAAAAGGATTTTGCAAAAATTTGATCAGACTTCTCATAATAAAACTGTAAGACTTCCTCTGCGGATAGCATGGGTTTAGTTGGCGAGTTGGGATCAGGACATAAATATAAGCTCGTTAAAATCCCTCCGGCACTACTCCCGGCAAGCAAATCAAAATATTCAGCCAGTTTAGCCTGGGGATTTCCCGTTTTTTCCTGTAATTTTTGCTCAACATAAATCAAAATTTTAGCTGGGATTAAACCGCGCACGCCGCCGCCATCAATCGATAAAATCCGAGTAAATTTAGCCATATCAATTCAGCCTCCAAACTAATAAAATCGAGAACAACTAGCGATTCCAACGTTGAGCCAAATAATCGCGGACTTCAAAAAAGTCATTCCAAAAAATATAAGATTTTTGCTGATGATCAAGGTATTGAGCAAGGCGATCTCGAGCAAACACAAGCGGCGAACTCAGAGCCATATTTAAGTCGGTGACTGAATCTCCAATCGCTACTTTTTCATCACTTTCATACAAATCCATAATCTTCACTTTGGCAACTAATTCAGTGCCAGCTTCAAACTCAGATTTAACCCGCCAATACTCTCCCTGACTGTCAATATCAACAGCATAAATCGCCGCAACCCGATTGATTAATTCGCCTAATACCGTTTCAACCATAATCCGAATTCCCCCGGAAACCACGACAAAAGGAACCGCTTGACTATCCAAAAAATCAATCAATTCTACCAATCCAGGGCGAATCTGCTGACTTTGAGAAAAGGCAATCACTTCTGGATATCGTACCGAAGGAATCGACTCCAACATCTGTCGTACCCCTTGACGTAGGGTTAACTCTCGATTGTACAATTTTGGCATAATCTCCGCCGACATTTTAGGAGTAAACTGTTTGAGCATGGCAACAAAAGTTTCTTCGGCGGTTATCGTGCCATCAAAATCACAGAAAACAATAGGTTTCATGGTGGTGTTGATCTATACTACTATTGAAGTGATCCTATTCAGTAGAGTGTCTACGCGAAAATCCCCTCCTCTAATTGTTGATATTCTGCTGTTTATCGTTTTAACATGGTTGGGTTACGAATTCTTCAACAGATTTTTGAGGGGTTCCTCCCATTCTCAGATTAGTGTTGGCGAAAAAATTTTGATTCCTACAGCAACAAACCCCAGTTGATTCTAAGCTTTAAGATGATTAATCCTAACGTAAATCAACTGGGGTAACATAAAAAGATACAAATTCAATGTTATTACTGATCAAGAGGCAAAATCAGAATGCTAAAACAAGCACTCGTCACGGGATCAGCAACGGGGATCGGACGAGCGATCGCCCTCGATCTGGCCCAACAAGGATTTGATGTTGCCTTTCACTACAACCGCAATCAACAAGCGGCCAACCAAGCCGCTCAGGAAGCCCAAACCTATGGCGTTAAAGCAATCACCCTTCAGGCAGATATTACCGACAGCGATCGCGCCCAATCACTCGTTGATCAGGCTGCTGATCGTTTAGGAGGATTATCAGTGATGATCAACAATGTTGGCAACTTTTTGCAACGGAAAACAAGCGAAGTTTCTCTAGAAGAATGGCACGAAATCCTTAACTCCAACCTGAATTCTACCTTTTACACGACTCGCACAGCCATTCCCTATCTCAAAGCCGCAGGCGGGGGTCGTATCATTAATTTTGCCTGTGCAAGCGCTCAAAACGTCCTTGCTCGAAACCTCGATACACCCTATATGATTGCTAAAACGGGCATTATTATTTATACCAAATCCCTAGCCGTTGAACTGATACCCGATCAGATTACCGCCAACATCATCGCACCCGGAGTTGTTGAAAATTCCGTTGGTTTAGAAGGGGTTATTCCTCGCTTACCCAGCAAACGCCCCGCCACCCTACAAGAAATCACCAATGCGGTTAGGTTTTTAATTGCTCCCACAGCCGACTATATCACAGGCCAAGTATTAGAAGTATCGGGAGGCTGGAAATTGTAGTCTATGGGGTGTTAAGCTTTGAACGAACCTAATAGAAAACCATCTCGGTTAACACGATTTACCTATGCTTCGGCTTGAGGATCTCTACGAAATTCACGAAAAATATCGGCCTGCTCTTGATGCCCAAGTTGAAACATTTGCGATCGGCGATCAGATCTTCGATTTTAACGTGCGATCAGCAATTTTAGGCGTTGTCAATCTTTCTAAAGATTCCAAACACAAAGAAAGTATTTGCTTGACGACAGAGCAAGCGGTTCGTCGTAGCATTATTCTGAATGCTGGGGGCGCTGATATTATTGATATTGGTTCGGAAGCAACAGGCAGCCAGGCAGAGCGAGTGGAGGATTTTCAACAAATCAGCATGATTATTCCTTTGCTTCGTGATCTGCACAAACGGGGAATTTTGACGTCTATAGAAACATACTACCCGCAAGTGGCAAAAGAATGCTTGCAAGCTGGGGCAAATATAATCAACTTGACGGGTTCGACAGACAGCGAAGCCATTTATCGACTGGTTTCAGAATTCGATGCTGGAGTGATCATTTGCTACCTTCAAGGGGGAAATGCCAGGGAAGTTGTTAACTTTACGGTAGGAGACGATCCGGTTGAGCTAATGTACGAGTATTTCGCGAGAGAAATAGAAGTCGCCACTGGCTTAGGAGTCAAGAAAATCTTTATCGATGCTGGGTTTGGTTTTGAATACCAAAATCTCAAAGAAAGTCTGCTGAGAATTCGCTATCAAATGAAAACGATGCTCACCAGCTTTCGACTGAGGACGTTAGGATTTCCGATTTGTCAACAACTTCCCCATGCCTTTGAATTCTTTGGAGAAGAACGTCGCAATGGTCAACTTTTTTTTGCTGTACTTGCTCTTCTCGGAAAAACTGATCTGATCAGAACCCATGAAGTTCCGAAAATCAAGGCAGTCTTAGATACAATGGACTTTTTTTAGATCAAGTCACCTAAAGAAAGACATCCAAACTTCAAATGGATAAGACTTTATTGACTGCTTTATAAAACTGATATAACGCGGTACAAACCGTGTTAATGTTTACTTCCTGCATCACCCCGGACTGTCGGCAGCACCCGGTCAGACAGGCTTAAACCGAATAGCCTTCGGCAAAACGTTCTAAATTTAGGCTGGCATTCAAATCACGGTCAATGCTTACACCGCAATTCTTACAAAGGCTCGTTGCATAGATGTATTCTGTTATCTTACAGATAGTACCGTGTTGTACCATAAATTGTCAACTAAGTTACTGCTCCTGATCGCTCCACTTGTTCAAGCAATTCAGCAATTGTCTTCCCGGAGATCGGATCGATCCAATGGGGCGCAATCTCTGCTAAAGGAACCAAAACAAAAGCCCGTTCACTCATACGAGGATGGGGAACTTGTAGATCAGGAGTTTCTAAGATAAAATCCTCAAACAAAATTAAATCCAGGTCAAGAGTTCGTGGCCCCCAACGCTCTTGACGAACACGACCAAATTGATTTTCAACGTTGAGTAAAGTTTGGAGTAATTGGTAAGGTGTGAGTTGTACTTCTAGCAAAGCACAAGCGTTGAGATAGTCCGGTTGCGCTGGGCCTATGGGGGCCGTTTTGTACCAACTTGATCGCCGTTTGACCCGAATTTCGGGAATGTGATCAAGAGTTTGCAGGGCTTTTTCTAAGGTTTCAGCAGAGTCACCCAAATTGCTCCCCAGGGCAATAGCAGTTTGGTAAAATCGGGGTATTACAAAGGAAGATATGCGATCGCTCATAAAAACTTGATCCATCTAGATTGATCTGTTCTACTGCCCTTGAATCTCAGTATTATAATCCTTAGAGGACTCATCCGGTAGATGGCAAGGTGCTAACTTTTTTCTCTCAGTCTAGGCAGTTGAGCGATAGTTATTGTCCCTAAACTTAGGCTAAGAGTTGAAGCGTTTTCATGTTATTTTAGAGCTAAATTAACCAAAGCGAGGATGGATGGATAAAATCGAGATCGTGGGCTTACGCTACTACGGTTATACGGGATACTTACCTGAAGAAAAGGTACTGGGTCAGTGGTTTGAAGTCGATTTAACGCTCTGGCTTGATTTAGCTGTTGTCGGAAAAAGTGATCTCTTAGAAGATACCTTAGATTACCGCCAAGCGACTGATTGTGTCCGCCAGCAAATTGAAACCTCTAAATGCGACACTATCGAATATTTGGCGACCCAAATGATTCAGTCTTTACTCCAACTTGATCGCGTCGAGAAAGTCTGTCTACGCTTGACGAAAGTTGTGCCGCCTATTCCCGGTTTTCCGGGCAAAATTGCTGTAGAATTGACTCGATCCAGAGACAATTCGTTGTAGTCCCCTCTGGTTATGCGAGAGCAAATTTCAACCGTCAGAGAATCTCTTACCCAGCTATTTCTTTTAACAACAGTAGGAGCATTAGTCGCTCATCCAAACGGACGAGTTTTGATTGTTAGGACTATAGTTCATTGTTCAAGACTTACCAATCCTCTCGCTTGTAATCCCTATCAATCCAATCATTTTCAAACGGATTAACAGAACGTTTTTGGATTTTAACAGGGAGGTTAAATTCTTGTTTTGGTTCATCATCATCATCATCATCTTCTTCTTCCTCCTCCTCATCTTCTGATAAATTCAAGTTCAAGGGTTCAATAACATGGGCAATTGCATCTTGAATAAAACTTTTGACAAACTCATCTTTTCGAGTCAGTTTAAACTGTCGTTGTACAACTTCTGTTATTCCTCCGTCTCCCCAATCTTGATCTTGACGGAAATATTCAATAAAACTTTTACCCGCAATGCGAGTTAAATAAGCCGCCGTTACGGCTTGAATTGCCTTGCCAATCACTATCGTTCCAAAATGAAATTGTAGGGCAGTTGCCACTAATTTTATCGCCCCTTGCACAACGCCTAAACTGGCTAACGTCTTGGCTAAAGATAAGGCTAATTCCCGCCCCCGTTCTAAATTTAATTCACAGCCATAAATCTTGCCAATTTCCACCACCATTTGAGCATTAACCGCAGCAGTTGCTAACAAATCAACTACAGGTAAAGGCGTTACTGCAATCACTCCCGCCCCTATCCATTGAAACCGTTCAACCACTTTATTCGCTTGACGACGGCGTTGAGTATCCAATAAATTGCGGGCTTCTTCTCCTAAACGTTGAGATTGTAATAACATATTATCAGCAATTAAATCTTCCCCTTCTTCTCGTAAAATCTTGGCAATTCGACGAATTAACGGCATAATATCCGGTTCGGGTTGAAACTGTTCTCCCGTCTCCAAAATAACGGCTTGAGGATTAGCCGCAACGCTAACAATATCTTCCGGCGAAATAAACGCTTGCAGCCGTTCTTCTAGACGAGAAAGAATAATATTTTGATCTTCTTCTGTATACAAGTCAATTTTATTGAAAATTAACAGCGATCGCTTGCCAATTTCTGCTAAACTATAAAGGGGTTGATATTCCGATTGTCGTAAATCGTTATCAACCACAAACACTAATAAATCCGCTTCTGTTGCTAAGGTTCGCGCTAATTTTCCCCGTTCCGAACCCGCCGAACCCGCCTCCAAAATTCCCGGTGTATCGGTAATTAAAATCTCTCGTTCTAACCCTTTTAATTGCAAACGATAGGTTTCTCCAACTTCTGTCGTTCCCATCGGCGCATTTACCTTTCCCACCATTCGCCCCATTAACGCATTTACAATCGATGTTTTTCCCGCAGAACCCGTACCAAAAATAACAACTTTAAGATTACCCCGAGATATATATTCTGAGATTTCATCTGTTCGATTAATAATCGCTTGACGGGCGACTTCATCTTGAATGTGATCAACCTGTTGGCGAATCGTTTTTAAAGATTCTTCGGTTGCTGAGGCTTTATCGACAGGAACCCGCAAATTTGAGGGGCGTTTTTTACGAGATTTGCCAGTTTTTTTGAATAATCCGGTATAATAAAAAAAGGCAAAAATTAACAGCCCCAATAAGATAATAATTAACAGCAAAAGCAAATTCGCTAAAATCGGATGAGCAGACCAAGCAATTTGACTGTATAATCCAGAGATAGACGTGATTAGCCAAATCATCAACCCCAGAATCAGACAGACGCCGAAAATTAGAAGCAAAAAGCGAGAGATAGTCATAGCAAAAAACGGAGAAACCGCAGCAAATGAACTCAGATTACCTTCTATGTTAGCGAGGATTGAATCAAACGAGAGAAATCGATGAGGTATAACGCTGAATCAATGTCAAAATAGTAAAGTTGTTTGTAGATTGGAAGTTGGCATCATGGCACGTTTGGCACTCTTGAGTACATCCGATAAAACAGGACTCATCGAATTTGCCCAAATCTTAGTCAAAGAATTTGAGTTTGATTTAATCAGTAGTGGGGGTACTGCAAAAGCCTTGAAAGAAGCAGGTTTATCCGTTACCAAAGTCTCTGATTATACCGGATTTCCTGAAATTTTAGGGGGACGAGTCAAAACCTTACATCCCCGTATTCATGGGGGAATTTTAGCCCGTCGAGATGTTCCCGAAGATTTACAACAGTTAGAAACCCATGAAATTCGCCCGATAGATTTAGTAGTTGTTAATCTTTATCCCTTTGAACAAACGATAGCAAAAGCAGGCGTAACATTAGCTGAAGCGATTGAAAATATTGATATTGGTGGGCCGACTTTGTTGAGGGCATCGGCAAAAAATTACGCCCATTTAACGGTATTATGTAATCCCGAACAATATCCCGAATATTTAGAACAACTGCGTCAAAATTCAGGTGAAATAGGATTAGAGTTTCGTCAAAGTTGCGCGTTAAAAGCCTTTCGTCATACCGCAACTTACGATCAGGCAATTTCAGCTTATTTACAACAACAAGAAACCCCCGAAGAAACCCCTCTCCCTTCAGTTTATACCGTAAGCGGCAGCGAATTACAAGCCCTACGGTATGGAGAAAATCCTCATCAACCTGCAACTTGGTATCAAACGGGAACTGTTGCAACAGGTTGGGCTGGCGGAAAAATATTACAAGGAAAACCGTTAAGTTATAATAATTTAGTGGATTTAGAAGCCGCTAGACGAATTATTTCCGAGTTTCCTGATGAACCCGCAGCCGCCATTTTAAAGCATACCAATCCCTGCGGCGTTGCAATGGGAAATAGTCTTTCTGAAGCCTATCAAAAAGCCTTTGAGGCGGATTCTGTTTCCGCTTTTGGGGGAATTGTCGCCTTAAATCGGGCAATTGATGCCGATACAGCAACGGCATTAACCCAAACCTTTTTAGAATGTATTGTCGCCCCCAGTTGTACCCCAGAAGCCTCAGATATTCTTCAGAAAAAATCAAAACTCAGAGTATTTATTTTACCCGATTTAATGCAAGGGCCGTCAGAAACCGTTAAAATGATTGCGGGAGGATTTTTAGTGCAAACGGCTGATGATGCGGTAGAAAACCCTCAAGACTGGAAAGTGGTAACAGAAAAACAACCCACCCCCGAACAATTAGCCGAATTATTGTTAGCCTGGAAAGTGGTTAAACACGTTAAATCAAACGCCATTGTTGTCACCAAAAACCGAACAACTTTAGGGGTTGGCGCCGGACAAATGAACCGCGTTGGTTCGGTTAAAATTGCCCTGGAACAAGCTGGAGAAAACGCCAAAGGGGGATATTTAGCCAGCGATGGATTTTTCCCTTTTGATGACTCAGTGAGAACCGCAGCAGACGCCGGAATTACAGCCATAGTTCAACCGGGGGGAAGTGTGAGGGATGAAGATTCTATTAAAGCCGCAAATGAGTTAGGCGTGATTATGGTGTTAACCGGAATGCGTCATTTCTTACATTAATTAAAAAGCAGGATGGGTTAGCGTGAGCATAACCCATCAAGTTGAAACCTCTTGTGATCTTTAAAATGTGCTATCATCGGAATACATGATGTAGTACGATAATGAACCGACAAGACGTAATAGATGCTTATCAAGCGGGACAACGAACATTTAAGGATCTCGAAGATATTGATCTTACAGGTGTTGATCTCAGCTATAGCAATATAACAGATCTAAAAAATGTGCTGTTAGAAGGCGCAAATCTCAGCCATAGCAAGATAGAAAATCTAGAAGATGTATTGTTAGAAAGAGCCGATCTTAGCTACAGCAAAATAACAAATCTGAATAATGTTTATTTACAAGGATCAAATCTCAGCCATGCCGAGTTTGAGAGGGGAAATTTTCACGATCTCGAAGATGTTGATCTCACAGGTGTTGATCTCAGCCATAGCTATATATTCGAGCTTAAAAATGTATTGTTAGAAGGAGCAAATCTCAGCTACAGCAGGATAGATGGTGTAGAAAATGTATTATTAGAAGGAGCCGACCTCAGCTACAGCGAGATAAGCAACCTTAAAAATGTTTGTTTACAAGGAGCAAATCTTAGCCATGCGACGTTACACTCAGATTTTGAAGATGTAGACTTTCAAAGAGCTAATCTCAGTCATGCCGATTTAGGAGGGGATTCGTGTGTTAATTTTTATTATTGTGATTTAAGTGAAGCAAACTTGAGCAATACACGTTTGTTCTATGCTATTTTTTGGTGGCATTGCTGTTTTACAGGAGCTAATTTTAGTAACGCTCGTTTTTGTGAGGTTTCGTGGCACGAGTCAAGTAGGAGCGGTCAGCCTCTAGTTGATTTGCGCCAAGTTAATTTCACGAATGCCTATTTTTATGATGCGCGTTTTTATGGATGTAATCTCAGTCACTCAACTTTTCACAACGCTAATCTTCAAGGTACATTTATTAGTGATTCTTGTCTCTGTGACTTGACTGGAGTGAGTTTGGAGGGCGTTTTTCTCAATAGTAATTGGCAATACTTTCCTAAGACAGTTGATCCTTCGGAGTTAGGAGCAATTCTACTAAAACCAGGATTAGATCTTAGTGGTATTGATTTACAAAATCGTCGGCTTAATGAGCTTAATTTCAGCAAAGTTAATTTAACGGGTGCTAATTTAACGGGTGCTAATTTAACGGGTGCTAATCTAACGGATGCTAATTTAACGGATGCTAATCTAACAGATGCTAATCTAACGGGTGCTAATTTAACGGGTGCTAATCTAACGGATGCTAATTTAACGTATACTGATTTAAGAGAAGCTAATTTAACGGGTGCTAATCTAACGGGTACTAATCTAACAGATTCTAATTTAACAAGAGCTAATCTAACGGCTGCTAATTTAGATCAAACTACCTTAAAAAAAGCCCTATTTAAAGAAGCAAATTTAACGAATGCTTTATTTCTTACAGAAGAGCATTTGAAAGAAGCAATTTTTGCAAATACAATCATGCCGAATGGTACTCTCCTGTAAATTTTTTTCTGGAGTTAACAGAAAAATTGAATGAATAAAAACCACGCTCGACACAGAGAACACCAAGAGGGAATCTTCGTGTCTTTGTGGTGAATTTTCCCCTGACAATATTAATTGTAATGACTGGGGATAAATAATATCAGCCAAGAAAAATACTGAAGTACAATAGAAAAAGCATCTTGTAGTAAAGGTTTTGTTAAAAGGCAGGGTTAAAAGCTTGCGCCTCTCAGGTTCACTACATCTCGTCAGTAGTAAGCCCCATCAAACAATTGCTGTTTTTCAACAGAAGAAAGATATTAATCATTTGATGTACCCTACCCATCTGAATGAATAAAAAAACTTAGATGATTAACACATCCTCTATTTTCGAGCAAATCCTTTCCCTGAAGTAGACTTTGACCAAATTCTTAGTTCTCCTTGTTGTCCTCCTGCTGCGAGAAATTCTCCTTGAGGATGCCATGCTAAACAGGAAAAACCTTGAACCCCATCTTCTAAGGTTTGGATGATTTTTTCAGCCGAATGCCACAAACAAACCGTACCTTCTTCGCTTCCCGAAGCTAACAAAAACGTACCCGGTTGAAACTCAATTCCGGTGACATTTTCCTGGTGTCCTTCTAATACCCAATTATCCCAACCCGCTTCTTCTTGAATTTGTTTTTCCCAAATGACAACCCCTTCCGCACTGGCGACTGCCAACAACGGCGCCCCCAACACCGTCGGCGAGTCCGACCAAGCCAAAGACCGCACTTTCCCCGGAAAACCCCGCATTACCCAGGGATGAGGGTTTCCCCATTCGACCACCGCCAAGGTTCTATCGAGGTTCCCACAGGCGATATACTTGCCATCCGGCGACCAAGCCACAGCCTGACTCGCGGAAGGAATTTGCAACACATGGGGGTCATCCTCCCAGTTGGAACCCTGCCAAATTTTCACCCCCTGATAGCCCCCAACCGCCAATGTATCAAGGACGGGATGCCAAGCCAGACACAACACCGATGAGTCGTGAAAGTTCAACTGTGTGACTTCCCGATGGGTTTCGGCGTCCCAAATTTGCACCGTCCGACCCCGACTAAAGGCGAGTTGGTTGGTCGTTGAACTCCAGGCGAGTTGGTCAACCCAGGCGGATGTGGGGTCGAGAGGGGTGAGGGTTTGGCTGGGGAGGTGCCAAATTTTCACCACGCCATCCTGTCCTCCTGCGGCGAGATATTGACCGTCCCGAGAAAAGGACAGACAATCAATTGATTTCCCCGTCTCCGATTGTAATACAAATACCCGCTCTTTTTGATGCCAGAGGATAATTTCTCCACAGGCAGAACTGGCAGCCAGCAAACCTTCTGGCGACCATTTAACGGCGGTAATATAATCGGATAACGTTAGGTTTTCATGGGTTTTTAATCGGGTTGAAGGGGTGCGATTTTTTTTGTTTTTGCCTAAATCAAACACTGACGAAAGCCCTCTTTTAACTGTTCTGCGTTGAGGTTGCGACCGATAAACACTAATTCATTTTTGCGGGTTTCTTGGGGCTTCCAGGGGCGGTCAGGGATACCGTTAAACAGCATATGAACCCCCTGAAAAACATAACGGTTATCTTCGCCTGCAATATTCAAAATTCCTTTCATTCTGAAGATATCCGGGCCTTGATTTTGTAAGAGTTCACTGATCCATTGATTCAGTTTTTCTCCATCTAATTCCCCGCTTTCAACTAAAGCGACAGATTTAACGGTTTCATCATGTTCGTGGGCGTTTTCGTTTAAAAATTCCGGGTCAATTTCTAAGGCTCGTTTCACGTCAAAGGCTCGAACCCCCAACAACGCTTCCATTTCCAATTGGGCGTTTTGGGTGCGATAAATTTTCGCCATTGCGTTCATTTTTTTAATGCGTTTTTCCAGTTCGTCGAGTTCTTCTGGCTTGACTAAATCGACTTTATTGAGTAAAATAATATCAGCAAATGCCATTTGTTCTTGGGCTTCGTCGGCTTCCCAATGTTGCCAAATATGTTTGGCATCCACAACGGTGACAACGGCATCGAGTAACAGTTTTTCCTGCATATCCTCATCGACAAAAAAGGTTTGAATGACGGGAGCAGGGTCGGCGAGTCCGGTGGTTTCTATCACGAGATGATCGAATTTATCTCGGCGTTTCATTAAGTTGCCAATAATTCGGATTAAATCGCCCCGAACGGTGCAGCAAATACAGCCGTTATTCATCTCAAATATTTCTTCATCGGCATCGATCACAAGCTGGTTATCAATGCCAACTTCTCCAAATTCATTGACAATTACCGCAACTTTTTTACCGTGTTCGTGGGTTAAAATTCGATTCAGCAATGTTGTTTTTCCCGCTCCCAAATATCCGGTTAATACGGTGACGGGAACTGTATCTTTTGCAACAGCGTTAACCATAGTTCAACCTCGGCTTTTATAAAATGATAACGATTATCGCACAAAAGGCAAGGGGTTATTTTAGGGAATGGGGAATGGGGTTTTTAGCGATCGCAACAGCGCCTGACCGATTTTACATCCGACCTAACATTCGGTTTAGCCTTGCTGTAAAAAGGGTTGAACCGCTTCCAGGACGGCTGAGGGATGTTCTTCGTGGAGTCCCAAAGAACCGGACAGGTGGCGAACTTCCACCCCTTCGAGGTTCGCGATCGCCTGCATTTCCGCTTTCGATCCCGGCGGTGCCTGGTCGCTAACGATAACCATTATCGGAGCGGGTAGCGGTTGAAACCAGTTGAGAAACTCCTCTCGCCCCGATGCGGGGTCTAGGGTACCGGTCACAAACGCCGCAGGTGCAAACCTCGCCCCCGGTTGTTGGGTGATATTCCATTTTTCCCGCATAAACTCGGGCGTCAGGCGGGTTGAGTCGGTATAAACGTGGCGGCGATACATCAACCGCAGGAAAGCCGGAGTGGTATTGAGTTTGTAGAGAAGTTGTCCGAAAATGGGCGATCGCACCAAATTTCGCACCGTACCAGATACCGCCGGACTCGCGCCCATCGTGGGCAGGGGACCCCGCCAAGTGGGAGCCACAAGGACGATTTTAGCAAATAAACCCGGTTGAGAAGCCGCCAACTTCATCACATAACCCGCACTATGACCGGCGGCGATCACCTTGAGGGGGGTCTGACAGACAGAGTTGACAAAATCCTGTAGAAATTGATCGTATAGGCTCGCTTGGTATTGTAGCGGTAAACGGTCTGAGTCGCCAAACCCCGGCCAGTCGAGAGCGATCGCTTGAAATTGGGGAGCCAGCCTTTGAGCGAGTCCGGCCATTTCTCCGCGAGTGGAAACGGTACTCATCGCCGGAAGCAGCAAAACCGGATCGCCTTGTCCGAGGGTTTCGTAAACGACGGTAACGGGCTGTTCACCCTGCCAAACCCATGTTTCAACAGCCCCGCCTATTTGGGGGCGAAGAGGGGTTGTGGCGGTGTTGGTCAGGACAGTCATGGGCGTTAAAATTTCCACTGAAGTTATTCTACTACTTTTTGGGCTTTGAGAATCATTCTAGAGGTGGATTTTTTGGGCGATCGCAGTTTGTAAACGCTGTTGAAGTTCCGGTAAAGTCAGAGAACCAATTTCGCCTGCTTGTCGAGTTCTCACACTCAAAGTTTGCTGTTCAACTTCTCGTTTTCCCACTACAGCAACGACTGGAATTTTATCGAGTTCGGCTTGACGAATTTGTTTTCCTAAGCGATCGCCACTGCGATCAAGTTCAACTCGAAATATGGGCGCAAGTATGACGAATCCGTTCAAGGTGCTTTGGATTGCTGGGTTTCAGGACAAGATTGGATTGAGATTGAATGGAGGAAATGACCATAATTTTTAGTTAAAAACAATATTTTTAGATCAAAAAATGCGTGAATCATTCAATAAAAAATGACTTATCTTTGAGCCATAAATGGTGTATAAGTTCCACCTAAACCTTGAACAATGGTGCGAGTATTGGCTTTCAGCATTTGTTGATAGGTTTCAGCTTCTGTTCCCGGTTCTCCTAAGCCATCAGCAAATAATTCTTGATCGGAAACTTGAATATTAGCCTCCCTCGCTACCGTTTCCATGAGTTGAGAATTACTGGTCGTTTCTGCAAAAATAGTCGGTACATTTGCTGCCTGAATTTCTCGGACTAATTCACCGACTCTTGCCGCAGTTGGGGCTTCATCGGTACTCAATCCCTGTAACGCCCCTTCAAAGGAAAGACCATAAGCATTTACAAAGTAACCCAGGGCATCGTGAGTGGTGACAAGGGTTCGTTGGTTCGGTGGAATCGTTGCAATTGTTGATTGAATCCAGTTGCCAATTTCAGTCAGTTCACTGCTGATTTGTTCGGCATTTTGTTGATAAAGTTCGGCTTTTTCAGGCTGTAAATTTGCCAAAGATTCGGCAATAACTTCGACCATTTGAATACCATTTTCCGGATCGTGCCAAACATGAGGATCGGGGGCTAATTCTTCGCCGTGGTCGTGATTATCATTCCCATGACCGTGATCGTGGGCTTCTCCCATCAACGGTTGGGGGACGGCGACCTCGTGGACGGCAATTTTGGGGGCGGGGTTGCTTGTGGCTTCCACTAATCGAATTAAACTTGGATCGAAGTCGTACCCCGCGTATAAAATTAAATTGGCGGTATCGATCGCCTTGCGGTCCTCGGGTTTGGGCTGATAAACGTGGGGGTCTTCTCCCGCTTTCACCAAACAGTTGAGGTTAACCGTTTCTTGGGCAACCTGCCGGGTTAAGTCACAAATGATACTCGTAGTGGCGACAACGGAGGGAAGAGTTACGCCAGTTTCCAAGGCGGATGGAGCAGTGCCGCTCGGGTTGGTCACGTTTGGAGGTGACGAATTACACCCGACCGTCGCCCAAAGCAAGGTTAAACTGACTACAGGTTTAAAGTTCATGTTTCCTAGCATTCTTGATTTCTAATGCGATAATGATTATCATTATGTTACACCAAGATGGACGATGTTAGAAGTTTTACATCTGGCTGTCAACTACCGAGGGGTTTGTGCCGTTGAGGATGTCAGCTTTCGTTTAGAAGCAGGACAACTCGTAGGAATTATCGGGCCGAATGGGGCGGGTAAAAGTACGATGCTGAAGGCGATGTTAGGGTTAATTCCGGCATCTGAAGGGGTGATCCGCTATCGTCAACGGTCTTTAAAAGATCAACTCTCCCAAGTTGCTTATATTCCGCAGCGATCGCAAATTGATTGGGATTATCCGATCACGGTTAAAAATGTGGTGATGATGGCGCGTACCCGTCACACAGGATGGTTTCGATCGCCTTCTCGTTACTCTCAAGAATTGGTAAAAGCGGCGTTAATGAGAGTCAGAATGTGGGAGTTTAAAGACCGACAAATTGGCGAACTTTCTGGCGGTCAACAGCAGCGCGTTTTTCTCGCCCAAGCGTTAGCACAAGAGGCGGAATTATTCTTTTTTGATGAACCGTTTGTGGGAGTGGATAAAAAGACAGAAGCGGTGATTTTTGAGGTGTTTAATGAGTTAAAACATCAAGGTAAAATTTTGTTAGTGGTGGGTCACGAACTGGGAGAAGTTGCCCGTCAGTATGATCGGTTTTTGCTAATTAATAAACAAATTATTGCCAATGGTTCTCGTTCGGAAGTGATGACGGCGGAAAATTTGCAAAAAGCCTATGGGGATAATGTAATTTTGTTACACCGTTAAATTTTGATGATTAAAAATGAATTTGCTCCTTGATCCGTTAAGTTTTGAATTTATGCGCCATGCCATATTAGTAGCGGTGTTGATGGGGATTCTTTGTCCTGTTGTGGGTAGTTATTTAATTGTACAACGCATGGGATTGTTAGGAGATGTAATCGCCCATGCAGTTTTACCCGGACTTGCAATTGCATTTTATTTTGGGATTGATATTTTTTTAGGGGCGTTTATTTCGGGAACCCTCAGCACCTTAATTATTGCTTGGATTCAATCTCAATCTCGCGTTAAAATTGATGTGGCAATGGCTTTAGTATTTTCCGGCTTTTTAGCTTTGGGAATTATGTTAATTACGGTTCTGAGAAGTAGGCTAGATTTACACAGTTTTTTATTTGGAGATATTTTGAGTGTTAGGACTGAGGATGTTCAGAGAACGTTGATCATTACTTTATTGATTTTACTCGGTGTTAGACTGTTTTACAAAGAACTTTTGTTTTATACCTTTAATCCTTTGGGCGCTCAAGCGATGGGATTACCTGTTAATCTGATTAATATTGGTTTAGTTTCTGCGATTACTTTAACCATTATTGCCAGTATGCAGGCTGTCGGCGTTGTCTTGGTGGTTTCGCTGTTAATTGGCCCGGCAATTACTGCCTATTTATTAGTGAAAGAACTCCATCAAATGATGGGTTTAGGGGCAATTTTTGGTATTTTTAGCACTGTTGCAGGAATGTATATTAGCTATTATGTGAACGTTCCTTCGGGAGCGGCGATTGTGTTAACGGTTTCGGGATTATTTATTCTGGCTTTACTTTTCAGTCCTTCCCAGGGAATTTTAACCAGTCCAGAAGTAGCCAGTCAGCGATCAATGTTCCAGAAGTTTAAACAATGGAAACCCTAAAAATCAAGGTAACAGTTAAATTGAAAAAGTTAAATTTTATAACTGTTCTTAGTTCCTCACGCCTTAAAACAACAAAGTCAAAATATCTTTATACTGAGTCCCTAAGTTCAGATGGAAAACCCAATTTTTATAAATGCAATAAAATTTGCGACTTTGAGGGCGACGAAAACGATTACTCTAACTCATCAAGATCTGAATAATCGAGGTATTCTAGTTGTTTTTCGTCTCTGTAATACACTGATTCAGAACCTTCTGAGGCGACTTAATCTTGAATTTGATCAACCTGTTGGTGAATCCTTTTAAGAAATTATTTTTAGGAATATTAGAATAAAGTTCATCCGTTAAATCCACTACCTATCTGTTTCCAAAATCTTCGTGTATTCCTGTCGATCATGGTGAATTTTCCCCTGACAAAATTAATTGTAATGATTCGGGATAAATAATATCAGCCAAACGACTCCCATCCTGTTGATAGGTTAAACCAATTTGAATAAAATCAGCAGGTTTATAAGGTAAACGTTCCGCCCATTCTATCGCCGTAATTCCAGGTGGAACTTCTATTCCTTCCCAATACAATTCAATATTTAAGTCTTCAACTTCCGAGGGTTCCAAGCGATATAAATCCAGATGATAGAGAGGAACACGCCCAGAATGATATTCATTAATCAAGGTAAAAGTAGGACTTTCAATATTTTCAGGAATCTCTAACCCTGCACCCAAACCTTGAATTAATGTCGTTTTTCCAGCCCCTAAATCTCCTTCGAGTAACAGAATAGAACCTGGAGAAAGAGCTTTTCCTAAACACTCCCCTAAATGATGAGTGGCTTGAGAATCCGCTAGAAAAACCGTGAGCGTTACAGACATTTTAAACCTTGAGATTAAGCGTGAGAATACCAGCGTAATAAAACTTGAGCTAACCGTTCAGAATTATGACGCACATAACCCGTTTTTTCATCGACTTCAATCACATTCGTTAATACAATTCTTCGCCCTAACTGTTTAACGACATCTCGATCTAAAATCACCGGATATGATCCTTCTTGGGCATATTTAATTAAAGATTGGGCGAGAGGGACTTTTCCCTGAACTAACACCGCATCAAATAAACGACAACCACAGGCATTATCAATCGCTAAAATATGATCACCAACGGTATAACCATCGGTTTCTCCCGGTTGGGTCATGGCATTACAAACATAAATCCGAGGAACATTTGCAGAAGCGATCGCCTGGGCAATTTCTGGCACTAATAAATTGGGAATTACACTGGTATATAAACTCCCCGGCCCGATAATAATTAAATCCGATTCAACTATGGCTTGAATGGCTTTAGGTAAAGCAGGAGGATCAGGCGGAATGCAGCCAATTTTCACAATTTTGCCTTTAGCTTCAGTAATACTTGATTCGCCATAAATTCGCCGACCATCCTCTAATTTTGCCCACAAATGCACATCACTTAACGTTGCAGGTAATACTTGACCGCGAATGGCTAAAACCTTAGAACTCGCTGCTATTGCCCGTTCTAAATCCCCTGTAATATCGCTCATGGCAGTTAAAAACAGATTGCCAAAACTGTGACCACTTAAGCCATCACCCGCTTTAAAACGGTATTGAAACAGTTCCGTTAAAAGCTGTTCTTCATCGGCTAAAGCGGCGATACAGTTGCGAATATCTCCCGGAGGTAGCACCCCAATTTCCCGGCGTAAGCGTCCAGAAGACCCGCCATCATCAGCCACCGTGACAATTGCCGTAATATTAGCACTATAGGGTTTTAAGCCGCGTAACAGCGTGGATAAACCCGTTCCACCCCCCACCGTGACAATTTTCGGCCCCCTCTGCAAACGACGATGGGCCAGCAACCGATCCACCAAATGATCATCACCTTCCGGCATCAACACTTGAGTAATAGAATTTAAAGTGCGAGTTTGACCCCAAAAGATTAACATCAGACCCATAATAATCGCCAGAGGCCCAGATATGAAATTGGGAAGAACAGTCGTGATCAACCCCAAAATATCCTTAAGCAGTTGCAGCAGGTAAAAAATAGGAGTCATCCCCGTCCAAACGGCTAACCCCAAACTGGTGAGGAGTATTCCCGCCACACTCATCAGTAACCAGCGTTTCACCAACAGTCCCGGCGCCAACCATTTAAACCACTGTTGCAGACGACGGGGGGAATGACTGCTTGACCAACCTAGAATATGCCTAGATTTCGCTAATCTGCGTAGGCTGTGTTTCAATGAACCATTTGACATGGATGAAAACCTCAGAGGTATCAACAGGATTTGAACAACTGATGCAATCAAGATTTCGGAAGGGTTGAGTTGTTCGTTGTTTCCATCCCCTCCTGTTTTAGTGTGAGCATCCCCTTTGCAGGTCTATCTTCTCATACAATATAAGGCAACAGGGAACAGGCAAAAGGCGTTCATGCAAAAGGCACAAGGGCAATATTGATAACTGGTCAGGTGATTACTGTTGACTGTAAACTGTAAACACTCTGTACAATAGATGATCACAGCGATCAAGTGGCCTTTTGTGCAGAAGATCTCATGCCCCATGATGATGAAACTTTAATAGAGCTACAGGGGATTAGCAAGTCTTTTGGAAATAACGTTATTCTCGATGACGTTGACTTGAACATCCACCGAGGAGAAGCTCTAGCGATTATCGGCCCTTCCGGAACGGGTAAATCGACTATCCTGCGAATTATTGCGGGGTTACTGATACCGGATGCGGGTGAGATTTATATTAAGGGTCAGAAACGTAAAGGTTGGGTTGATGATATTCGTGATCCGATTGGGATTGGGATGGTGTTTCAAAATGCGGCTCTATTTGACTCGTTGACGGTGAGGGAAAATGTCGGATTTTCGCTCTATCAACATACTAAATTGTCTCATCAAACCATTGAAAAGTTAGTCGATGAAAAGTTAGAAATGGTCGGATTACCGGGGATTGGCGATCGCTATCCGGCTGAACTTTCTGGCGGAATGCGAAAACGGGTGAGTTTTGCGCGGGCGATTTTACCTAATCCTGAAAATCCGGCTGATAATCCGGAAGTCATCCTCTATGATGAACCCACCGCAGGTTTAGATCCGATTGCTTCGACGGTGATTGAAGATTTAATTCGTGAGCTTCAAAATAGTGGAGGAGCAGCCAAGACTTATGTGATGGTTACTCACCAAGATAGCACGATTCGACGAACGGCCGATGAAGTGATTTTTCTTTACAAAGGAAAGATTCAATGGTCGGGAAGCGTTGATCAAGCCTACAGCACCGATAACCCCATTGTGCGACAGTTTTTTAGCGGCAGTGTGAACGGGCCGATTCAGATTTTGACTTAAGGATTTATTTACGATTCAGAGAACAATCTGCACAGCTTTAAAAAATAAAAATATCCTAAAAAAATTGTTAAAAATGATCAAAAGTGTTCTCCAGCTCAATGTTATTGTTCAAGATAGCTATGATTAAATAACGAGGAACATCAGCTCCTAGTCTTTATATTTTTTTAATGCCATCCGATTGAAAAGGGAATAGGATATCATGCGATCGCGAGCAATTCGAGAAGGTTCAGTTGGGTTATTAACGTTGTTAGGATTAAGTTTATTTGGAATGGTTGCCTTCTGGGTTCAGGGCTTGCGTCTCGATAACACAGGCTATCAAATTCGGGTAGAATTTCCTGAAGCGTCTGGAATGCAGCCGGGAACACCTGTGCGATATCGGGGAGTAAAAGTTGGTCGAGTTCTTGATATAAAACCCACTTCTAATCAAGTCGAAGTCCGCTTAGAGATCACCTCCTCAACGTTAGTGATTCCTCGTGATGTGATGATTCGCTCTAGTCAAAGTGGATTATTGAGTGAAAATTTTGTTGATATTATTCCGAATCAGGCTTTATCTGAGGAAATGAAAGATGAAAATCCCCTCAGTTCCGACTGCCCTGAAACGATTATTTGTAATGATGTGCTGCTGTCTGGAGAAAGCGGAGTGAGCTTAGAACGATTGATTGCTTCTATGGTAGAATTTAGCGAACTTTATACCAGTCCTGAACTGTTTAAAAACCTGAATCAAGCGGCACAACGCACTGCTTTAGCTGCCGATGAAGTCTCCAAACTCAGCACAAAAATGACGGAGTTAGTTGAAGTGGCGCGGACAGAATTGGGAAGTGTCAGTAATTCAGTTGATGAGGGAATTGGCTCTTTTTCAACGGAATTAAATTCAATTTCAGCTACCTTACAAGACTCAACGAATCAAGTTACACGCGCAACAATTGAATCGGCAAATTCCGTTCAACGCGCGGCTAATGAAGTCAGTACAATTAGTAATGAAGTACAGATTTTAATTGCAAGTAACCGTTCCACACTCGCCAATACCCTCAAAAATATTGAACAAATTACCGGGGAACTGAGCGTTACGGCGGCGAGTATTAGTCCCCTACTCAATCAAATCGAACAAGGAAGTTTGTTAAGCAATTTAGAAGTCTTATCGTCGAACGCAGCAGAAGCTTCTGAAAATTTATTAGATCTCTCGAAAGCTGTTAACGATCCCGAAACTTTAATCCTACTCCAACAAACCCTCGACTCGGCGAGAACAACCCTACAAAATGTCGAAAAAATCACCTCAGATGTAGATGATCTGATCGGTGATCCGAAAGTTCGCCAAAATCTGCGAGAAATCATCAACGGCTTAGGAAATATTCTCGCCTATAGCGATCAGTTAGAACAGCAAACCAAACTAGCAAAAACCCTCGCTCCTCTGTCTGAGGTACTGGAAGACACAGAAGCGATCGCCCTAGAGCGAGATTTATCAAAGCTTGAAGAAAAACCCTTTCCCGACAAGCCGAAAATCGTTCGTCAAACTCAGTGATCGATATCACTCAGACTCCTGGGGTGAGTTCACAAAATTTCCCCGAAAACTATCACCCCGATTATTTCTCAATCGTGAGAAAATCGTAAAGTCGAGTCTATAATTTCCTGTCAACAACTCACCGCTAAGTTCGCGGCGAACTAGAGCGGGAGCTTGTGAAAACAGGCTCTAGTTGACCAGACTAAGTTCTACGAGAACTACGTTACATCTAAGAGTTAAAGTTCCTACCTTGGGATGCGTGCCAGTCTCATGCTCTAGAACCAAATTGTTAAACAGATGTAAAGGGTTAAGTCAGTGCAATTTGGATAGTTACCGGGATGTAACATTGTCGAGGCAAACTCAACCAAAAATGAGAGGTGCAGTAATGCGCGTTTTCGTTCTAGATAAAAACTTGCAACCTCTTGACCCCTGCAATCCGGCGAGGGCGAGAGAATTCTTGAACAAAGGAAGGGCTAAGGTATTTAAACGCTATCCATTCACTATTGTGTTGCAGGACAGGGTTGTAGAAAAATCTATAGTCCATCCACATCGAATCAAGATTGACCCCGGCAGCAAGAAGTCCGGTATTGCTGTTGTTCAGGAAGAGACAGGTCGCGTCACAAACGCTCTGGAAGTTTCTCACCGGGGAGAGCAAATTAAAAATACGTGCTTATCTCGAAGGGCGTTAAGAAGAGGGCGACGTAACCGAAAAACCCGCTATCGCCAACCCAGATTTTTCAACCGCACCCGCCCAAAAGGTTGGCTACCACCCTCCCTTGAAAGTCGAATTGCCAATATTGAAACTTGGGTAAGACGAATCAGGAAACTCTGCCCCGTTACTGCAATTTCTCAGGAGTTGGTGAAGTTTGACCTTCAGCAAATACAAAATCCTGAGATTGCCGGAATAGAGTATCAACACGGAGAACTTTACGGGTTTGAGGTCAAAGAATACTTGCTTCAAAAGTGGGGTAGAAAATGCGTGTATTGTCACGCTGATGGTGTCCCTTTGGAAGTCGAACACATTCTCGCCAAATCGAAAGGAGGTTCAAACCGGGTTAGCAATTTAACTTTGGCTTGCCGAAAATGCAATCAAGCTAAAGGCAACAAACCGATTGAGCAGTTCTTGAGCAAAAAGCCCGACATTCTCAGGCGGGTTTTGTCTCAAGCCAAAGCACCCCTAAAAGATGCAACGGCTGTCAATGCTACTCGTTGGGAATTGTACAAGCGGTTGCAAGCTACGGGATTGCCTGTAGAAGTAGGTTCAGGAGGTCGGACAAAGTTCAATCGTCAAACTAAAGGAATCGAAAAGCATCATTGGACTGACGCAGCTTGTGTGGGAAAATCAACTCCAGAGAAGCTGTTGATTAGAGGAGTTAAGCCCCTGTTAATAGCGGCAAAAGGTCACGGTGTTAGGCAGCGTTGCCGCCCTGAGCAATACGGATTTCCCAAAGCTTATGCTCCAAAGGCTAAATTTTTCCAGGGCTTTCAAACTGGTGACATTGTTAAAGCCGATGTTGAAAAAGGGAAGTTTGCAGGAAAATATACAGGTCGAATCGCTATCAGGTTTAGACCAAGTTTTGTCTTGCAACTGCCGACCCAAAAATTTGACGTTCATCCAAAATATTTAACAACCATTCACAAAGCTGACGGTTATGAGTACCAATTCTGATTTTAAGGATTCGCTATCGCGAAAATCATTTGTAGACGGCAATTCCCCTCCCGCTAACCTTCGGTATAACGGGAGTCCCCTTGCCCCATCCAAGATGGATCAAGTTAATCTCCTCCCTGGTGCCATTAATGAAATCATCGCCTCGGTTACAGATCACCACTGTCTTACCCAAGCTGATCGCTATGGACTGATGGCGGCTGTGCTGGATGAATCTCTCAACGAAGAGGAAAGACGCTCTATTGATAGACTACTCCGTTCTGTAGTTCGAGGACGGGTTAAAGTCGTTGAAGATGTCTCTAAAACCGATTAAACAACACTGCTGCTTTATAAAACTGATATAACGCGGTACAAACCGTGTTAACGTTTACTTCCTGCATCACCCCGGACTGTCGGCAGTACCCGGTCAGACAGGCTTTTTACCGAGAAGCCCTCGGCATAATGTAATAAATTCAGACTCGCATTCAAATCACGGTCAATACTTACACTGCAAACCTGACAATTGAAAACCCGTTCTTTGAGTGGCATTTCTTGAATGTGACCGCAACTTGAACAGGTTTTAGTTGACGGATAAAATCTGTCAGCAAAAACTACTACTGAGCCGTACCACTCGGACTTATACTCGACTTGGCGGCGAATTTCATAAAGAGCAGAATCGGCAATAGCACCCGCTAATTTATGATTTTTCATCATCCCAGAAACATTCAAGTCTTCTAACCCGATGACTGCGTGGTTTTTGCATAGCCATGAGGTCAATTTATGAATTGTATCTTTTCGGATGTTAGCCACTCTTTGATATGCTTTTGCGAGTTTCAGTCTAGCTTTATTCCTGTTATTTGAACCCTTCTGTTTTCTAGAGAGTTCGCGTTGAAGTCGAGCCAGATTTTTTTGAGCTTTTTTGTGGGCTGCTGGGTTAACAAAAACAGTACCATCTGAACAGGTCGCCAATGCCTTAACTCCAACATCAACACCCAGATAAACTCTTGATTTAACAGTCTGTTCAGGCTCAAATTCGTAGGCTACAGACAGATACCAAGAATCAGCGACTCGACTAATTGTGACTCGTTTAGTCTGAATTTCGGTTAGGGGTTCGTAGGTGTTAACCCATCCAATGAAAGGAAGTTTTAACCTCCTTCCTGAAAACTTCATTACCTTACCGCAATTATCTAAAGTAAAGCTATCATTTCTGCCTTTTTTCTTGAACTTAGGATGTTGGGCAGTGCCTTGAAAAAAGCGACTAAAAGCTTCTCCCAAGTGCATGAAAGCAAATTGATAAACTCTAGAACTTAGGGTTGACTGCCAGGAATATTGAGGTTTGACGTGATTGGTGTAGAACTTTTTTAGCTTATTCGCAGAAGGTTTTAAACCCTGTTTGTAAGCTTCATTCCACATCGCTAATGCCCAATTCCAGACCCATCTAGAATATCCCGCGTGTTTAGCCATTAAGGTTTTTTGACGGTTATTAAGTTTGAGTTGGGTCTTGAAGGCTCGTTGCATAGATGTATTCTGTTATCTTACAGATAGTACCGTGTTGTACCATAAATTGTCAACTAAGTTACTGCTCTGTGTTTTTATCTCTGTGAACAACCCCGATTAGTCTGTTTCTTTTTTTGCTAATCCTTTTGCGATTTTGAGGTGATGATTCCAGCAATGGCAGCCCCTAAATAACCAATCTGACCGTAAGCATACACGAAATTATCAAACCGTTGTGCAGGATCGCTTAAATTCTTAACGGATTTGTACAATCCTCTCACAATTCGTTCCCCACCCCGGCCCAACTGAGGCCAACCGGCTTCGCCTGCCAGTTGTTCCCGATAACATTCACTAATGCCTTGCCACCAGCCTCTTTCCATGAACCAACTGCGGTTGACTCGTTCCGGGGCGACGTTGTGGGCGACTAACGCTTCGGGGAGATAGGCGACTTTCCACCCTTGTTTTAACGCTAATTCAGTCATTTGTAGTTCTTCGTTGGAAAGCAGGCGTTTCCCCACTCGGCCTAAGTTGGGGTCAAACCCACCAATTTGGTCTAAAAAGCTGCGACGAATGGAGTAATTTAAGCCTCTGGGCGTTAAACCGGCTTTGGTGATGTATACCACCTCATTTCCTAAGTCATAGGCCCCTAAATTGCCTGCTAACCCCTCTGACAACCACTTGGGCGGTTGAATGCCTTCCGGCCACAATAAAGTAACTTTACCGCCTGCGATCGCTAATTTCTCGTCTTGTTGATAGGCTTGATCTAAAATGCCCAACCATTGGGGTGTGGCAACGGCATCATCATCGAGATAAGCGAGAATGGGGCTTTTTGCTTCAATGGCGCCTCGGTTGCGGGCGACAGATAACCCTGTTACCCCTTCGTAAACGTAGGTTAACTTGGGATGAGGAAGCCGGGCCTCGGTGACTTCACGAGTGCGATCGCTAGAGGCATTATCGACTACAATGACTTCATAGTCTTCAAAATCCTGTTGGAGTAAACTATCAATAGCGGCTCCCAAATAGCGATCGCGATTGTGTGTACAAATAATGGCTGAAATCTGAGGATCTGTCATAGCTTAGACTCCCAAGCGTAGCCTTTTTCAATTTTACGCGATTATGGGTTCATGTCAGCCGTTGATTAATCGGAATTTGAATTTCACTGCGTTTGAAGGCCTCGGGAACAAAGGGCGAGTCGTAGAAAAATCGCCTCGGTTGTCCGACTACGGTATATTCGGGGTGTTGGTCTAACCAATTTTGCAATTTTTTGATATTTTCTTTATAACTGCTGTAGTCGTAGCTTCCCCGCAGTCCTAAACTGACGACAGTCATCGCGGGAATGTCTTCAATTTCGATATTGTCTGCAATTTCTTTCGGTTGACCTCCGACCGCACGCCAACACATTCGTTTTTGGCGCGGGATTCCCAAACATCACTATTTGGGTTCCTGCTTCTGTCCCTTGCGGGATTTCGCACCTGGCTTAACAGATTTACTCTGTTCGGCTCTTACAGTCGCTCCACAGGCTGAAACTGCTAGTCCAGCAGCCAAAATATTTATACTTGCGTTGATATCCCTATCGTGGTGAGAGTTGCACTTGGGGCAAACCCATTCTCGGATATTCAACGGCATTCTTTCTGCAATATACCCACAATTGGAACATCGCTTTGAACTAGGGAACCATCGATCTATTTTGATCAATTCTCGTCCATACCACTCGGCTTTGTAAGTGAGTTGTCGGACAAGTTCTCCCCAGTTGGTATCACTGATTGCTCTGGCTAACTTGTGATTTTTCACCATGTTCTTCACAGCCAAGTCCTCAACTACAATCGATTGGTTTTCACGAATCAGTTGAGTTGTTAGCTTGTGGGTATGGTCGCGCCTACAATCAGCGATTTTTGCCTGAATTTTAGCAACTTTAACTCTTGCTCTCTCTCGGTTTTTTGAGCCTTTGATTTTCCGGCTTAAAGACTTTTGAGCAAGTCGGAGTTTTTTGTGCAGTTTGTTAAAATGTTTAGGATTGGAAACTTTGACCCCATCGGACGTGGTGAACAGACTGCTGATTCCTAAGTCAATCCCTACTTTTTTGTCTGTCGGTTTTAGTTGATGGTCTGTTGGGTCATCAATTCTTAGAGAAACAAACCATCTTCCGCTCGGATCTAGCTTGATCGTTATAGTAGACGGGCTACATCCCTTTGGAAGTTGACGGCTCCATCGAATAGGCAAGGCTTCAAAGCACTTAGCAATGTAGATTTGACTATTTTTCCACTTGAATGCTGACTTGGTGAATTCGGCACTGCCACCTAAGCGTTTCTTTTTGAAATTTGGGTACTTTGTTCGACCCGCAAAGAAGTTGGTAAACGCAGTTTGCAAGTGCCTTAAACTCTGCTGAAGGGGAACTGAACTGACTTCATTTAAAAAGTTTAATTCCTCCTCTTTTTTCCAGTTTGTCAACATCAAAGAAGTCTGAGAATAGCCTACCCGTTCTTGATCTTCATACCATGCTTGAGTGCGTGCGGCTAGTGCTTTGTTGTACACCAGACGGACGCACCCTAATGTTCTCCTCAACAGATTTTCCTGTTCTGGAGTTGGGTAGAATCGGTAACGGTAAGCTTTCTCTGTCATGGCTTACAGTTTACCACAAAACTTGTAAGATGTCTGCTTGGTCGCGATTCCCGAACGTCGCCAACATTTTATTTATGGCGCGGGTCTTCTCGCTTCATTAAGATAACGGGTTTCCACAGGAGAGGTCATTGAGATTTCATTATCGCTAATATGGCGAAAAAGCGGATCAAAAGCCCGAAAGGTTGCTTCTGATAAATCTCCGGTATACTGAACGGTTGCTGACCTATAAGCTGGATAAACTTTGACTTCGATTTTACCTTCTTCTGTGGGGGCTGGAAAGCCTTTGGGTAAAGGTGCGGCTACAGCACTATTATAAGCGTACAGTGCGATCGCCGCGATCGCTACAATTCCCAGAGGTAAGAGTAATTTTTCGAGTTTAACGGGAAACATCAGTCTAATTTTGTAAAAATAATTGAATTGAGTTTAGTACAGTTGAACTTTTTTTAGGGTATCACAGTCTACAGTGAACAGTGACCAGTGACCAGTGAAAGAAAGTATTGATCTGATAACTAAAAACATGGGTGACTGAAAAAACGGGTCGGGCAATTTACGAATTTCACCGGAACAAAAATTATAACGGATTAAATTATCTCACATTTAACTCAAGATGAAACGTTTATCTTATCTGAAATCGGGTTTAACTGTTATTACGGCTTTGGCTACAATTACCTTAACGTTTTTGCCTTCTATTGCAGAAAATCCTCGAAATTCCAATAATCGATTTGATCGGGATTATTCCCCTTCGATTTCTGAACCTGTTTCTGAACCGATTTCGACACCGGGCGTTAAACCCCAAAATCCCTCATCAGAAGAACTAGGAAAACAACTGGTTCAAGAACTTTCTCAATGTATGAGAAATGCCATTCCTAGCAGCGAACCCGAATCTTTAGCCGCACTTCAAATGGCATCAATGCAGTGTACCGTTCGGGTAATAATTCTAACACCGGATGGCAAAGTTAGAACTGATGCGAGTGAACGCATGAATGCTATTTTAACGGCAATGAACGTTACACTCCCCGCTACCGTTAGTCAGGGACAAGCATCTGTTAAATTAGAAATAATTCCTGACAGCATGGTTTATACGGTTCCGGTGGTTGTTGGTGGAAAAGCCCAAAGATTTTTACTCGATACAGGCGCATCAAATTCGATTTTATCTGAACCCATCGTTAAACAGTTAGGACTAACAGGCACAACCCTTCCTAGTGATATTTTAGCATATTTTGTTGTCGGTGATGACTGTTCTAATATTAATGCAACTCTGCATAGTTTACCGGAAATAGCAGTCGATGCGGCAACCGTAGAAGGAATGAACGGAATGGGATTACCAAAAACTGCAATTCCTGGAGATTTAGGCGGTGTTTTAGGGTTAGATTTCCTGAAAAGTTTTGATGTTTTGATTAATCCCAAAGATTCAACTTTACAACTTTTACCCCGTTCAAATGTTGTGGCGGGAGGAGTTCCGTTAAAGGGAAAAATGGGAGTAATGACAACAGAAGTTTTTGTCAATGGTAAAGGGCCTTATACTTTTTTATTAGATACGGGTGCTGATCTCATGGTGCTTTCAAAGCGTTTAGCCAATACATTATCAATTGATGTAGAAAAGGCAGAAAATACAGAGGTTAAAGGATTTTGTGGGAATGAAATCGGCAAGAAAGTTAGTCTATCTTCTGTCAAGTTACAAAATTACGAATCTTCAAATTTAGATGGCGTGGTGTTAAATAATGAATTGTTAGATTTATTAGGCGTTGATGGAATTGTTGGGCAAAATTATCTCAACCAATACCAACAACATTGGCGGTTTGGTGAACCGAATAGTCTGGGTTTTCCCGAAGCTGGAAGTTTGACATTAAAACCGTTGTAATACTGTTTATTTTCAAGGGTGAAACTAACTTTCCTGTGATTATATCACCTCTCCCCCAACCCCTCTCAACCCCAGGGCTGTTTCATTTTCCCAGTGAATTTGTTAGACCCCTCCCCCTCGCCCCCTCCCCTGCCAGGAGAGGGGAAAAAAATTCTTAGTATTAAATGTTTAAAAGGTCTAAACTGATCCCCATTCCAAATAAAAAACTTTCTTTCTTTTCCCTCTCCTCGTTGGAGAGGGTTAGGGAGAGGTGGAGAGGGCTAGGGAGAGGTTGGAGAGGGCTAGGGAGAGGGTTAGGGAGAGGTGAGGTTTTTGAGTTGACATCCTCTCCGCCGTAAACAACGGAGATTCCAAACATCACTATTTGGGCTTCCTCTTTCTATGAGTTGACTTACAAGGATTGGGTTTCCCCGCCCAAGCAGAGATCAGTCTCTCGGGAGGCGTTGATTTCCGTCTGCCCGACGGTATTTGATAGTTGTTTAAGTGCAGATTTTAGAATGTTTTTGGCGGCATTTTCATCTCGGTTGGATGTGTATCCGCAGTGAGGACATTTATGAGTTCTCGTACTGAGAGTTTTGACAACCTTCTCACCGCAATTTGAGCAGTTTTGAGACGTGTATGCAGGTTCAACGGCAATCACCGGAACCCCATAAATCCTCCCAAAATACTCCAACCATTCTCTAAATCTGTACCAAGCAGCATCATTAATTGATTTAGCTAAATGATGATTTTTAACCAAATTGCGTATCCGTAGGTTTTCAATCGCTACCAAGTCGTTAGATTGGATGACGTGTTGGGCAAGTTTACAAACCCAATCATTACGCCTGCGTGAAACCTTGAGATGCGCTCTACCTAACCGATTTATGGCTTTTTTACGGTTTTGACTTCCCTTTTTTTTTCGAGATAACCGACGTTGCAGCTTTTTAATGCGCCGCTCATCTTTCCTTAAAAAGCGGGGATTCTCTACCTGTATCCCGGTGGAATCTGTGTAGAAATGGTTTAAACCGACATCCAAACCTGTTTGTTTGTTACTGAGTTCTTTGTTTTCCTCCCTTTCATGGTCTATCAAAAATTGAGCATAGTAACCATCGTGCCTTCTAATCACCCTAACCCGTTTAATTTGTTGGAGTTGATAGAAGTGCAAATCTCGACTTCCCCAAAGCTTAAATGTCCCCGCTTGAAACTTGTCGGAAAAGGTTAAATAGCGTCTATCTTCTGAAAGTTTCCAGCCCGATGTTTTGTACTCAACCGATGCTCTGACTTGGTACTTTTTGAACTGGGGAAAGCCTTTTCGACCTGGTATTTTTTTCCGACAATTTTGATAAAATCGCTCAATTTAAAACAGATAGGATAAGGATTTAACGGATTAAGCTATCTGTGAGATGCCAAGATCTATGGGTTTTACAGTTAAGTTAATCCGTTCTTCCGCTTCTCTATCCGTTTTTAAATTGATGCCCATGCTCTTTCTGCGTGTGCTTGTCGAGCCATAGAGTTGAGTTTGTTTACCCAAGGAAAACTAGGATTGTCTGACAGCAGTTTGCAGTAGCGATAGGCATCGTTGCGACTTTTAACTTGACCATTTATCCATGCTTTGATGATGCTGTTACGAACGAAACGACCAGTACGGATAGCTTCGTCTAACTTTCTGTACTGGTATTGCGTTCCTTGCAGCTTCATTTCATACACAAGCATAGATTATCGGCATCAAGCCACGATAAACTATTGTAGCACAAAAATAATCCGTCGTAAACGACCTTGCTCTAAACTTGCTTCTCTTGGTAAACTAGGTCAATAACCCCTTGAATTCCCTGATATTCTCTGAACGATGTCTTCTCAACCTGAACCGGATTTAGTCACAAGAATTTCACAACTTGAACAACAACAAGTTCAACTGAAAAAATACATGACTAGCCTCAAACGTCGTCTCGATGAATACAGTCAACAGTTTAACACAAGACCCGAACCTCAACAGTTAGCTGAGTTACAAAAACGCCTCGATGAATTGTGTGAAAATCAGGTTAATATTTCCTCGTCTCCAGAGACAGAGATACCAATTTCTGTTGAGATTATCCCGACAATACCGCTATTAGAAACAGAGGTAATTGTTTCTTCATCTGAGTCTCAATTGGTGTTTGATCGTTTGGGAAGTCGGAGTGTTTTATTAGAAGCGTTAGAAATTGCCGAAGAACGAGTTATTATCGTTTGTCCCTGGTTAAATTGTAACAGCATTGATGAACATTTGCTGCAAAAATTTCGATATTGTCTCAACCGCAATTGTCAAATCGAGATTGGTTGGGGATATTTAGGCGATCGCAATAAAATCGGCAAAGGTTGGCGCTATAATGCTTTAAGCGATTTACAACAGTTAGAGCAAGAATACCCTGATTTGTTTCGTCTCAAACTATTGGGAACCCATGAAAAGTATCTCGTTTGTGATGATAAGTTTGCGATGGTGGGGAGTCACAATGTATTAACCTCTGGGGTTCACAGTGCGGAAAGAGAAGTGGGAATTAGAACAACTGATTTGCAGATTATTCAAGGGTTAATTAACCGTTTTGATGAGAGTCAGGAAACAGAGAAAAGTGAGATTGTTCAACAGTTTTTAGGAAGTATTCAACGGTTAGACGAAGCGGAATATTTAGAAGGAATTGTCGAGACTGAAGATATTGACGAGGATGAGGAAGACGAGAATAAAATTGAGGAAGAACCAAAACCACTTATTACAGGCGGGGAGTTTCTACGCCTATACAACGAAGGTCAACGAGATTTTACTGAGATGAATTTGGTAGGTATTAAATTTAGAAATAATCATTTTTTTCAAAATGTTAATTTTAGCAAAGCTAATTTATATGAAGCCAACTTTAATCATACTATTTGGGAGAATATGAATCTGATTGAAGCCAATTTAAAAGAAGCGTCGTTAAATGAAGTTCGCAAAAATAATACTAAT
This sequence comes from Limnoraphis robusta BA-68 BA1, assembly GCF_034932365.1. Taxonomy (NCBI): domain Bacteria; kingdom Bacillati; phylum Cyanobacteriota; class Cyanophyceae; order Oscillatoriales; family Sirenicapillariaceae; genus Limnoraphis; species Limnoraphis robusta. Next base: position 159,113 of record NZ_JAYGHR010000062.1, read on the forward strand.
AACTATGTAGTTTTAGATAGAGCTAATCTAGAAAATGCTACTTTGTACAAAGCACAATTGCAATATGGAAGACTACCGAACACAAACTTGAAAGAGGCTAATCTTATTAGTGCAAATTTACAAGGTGCAGATTTAAGAAAAGCTGATTTAACTAGAGCTAACCTGAGTCATGCTGATTTATCTAAAGAAGTGAATCTTACCGAAGCTAATCTTAGTTATGCTAACTTAACTGGAACTGACTTAAGTAAAGCTAATTTGAGAAAAGCAAATTTAAGTCATGCTAATCTAAGCCATGCTATTCTGTTAGAAGCCAATCTTCAACAAGCCAATCTAACCGGAGCAAATCTTGAATCTGCTATTTATAATGAGACAACGAATTTTCCTATCGGATTTGATATCAATAATGCCAAAGCTTACTATATTTCTTCTAAATCTTCATTAAAAAATGCTAATATGTCAGGTAGAAACTTAAGTCAATTTAATCTGTCTGGAGCCAATTTAGAAGGAGCAAATTTAAGCCAAGCTAACTTAACGAGTATAAATCTCAGTAGTGCTAACTTAAGAAATGCAAATTTGAATGGATCAAAACTCACTTGTGCGAACTTATGTGGAGCAATTTTAACAGGAGCAACTTTTCAGGGAGCAGAACTTAATTCTATTAATTGGAGTAATGCGAACCTTAGTGGAGTTAATCTAAGTCAAGCAAATCTTTTAGGTGCTAATCTGAAGTCTGCTAATCTCAATAATGCTGATTTGCGGGGAGTTTATCTGAGCGGTGCAACATTAGGAGGAGCTAATTTAATTTCAGTAGATCTTCGTGCAGCTAATTTAAAAAATGCAGATTTAACTGGCGCAGACTTAACCAATGCTAAATTAGATGGAGCAGACTTAACTAATGCTAAATTAAAAGGTGCAACAATGCCAGATGGAACCGTTCACGAATAAAATCAAGATATTAATTACGAAACATCAAAAACTCAAGTCAAAGAAATTATCTCTTAGTGTCTTAGTGTCTTCGTGGTATTCCTCATAACCCGCAAAACTTCCTATTATCAGATCTTTGCCATCCGTTTAACCAAGAATGTCAACATTAATTACAATATAGAGAGAATGTCTTTATATAACAAAACCCGATGTATCTGACTTGGTTTGATAGTAACTCTTGGCTACTAGAGATCGCCAACAAACGAATCCTCATTGATCCTTGGCTAGTAGGCCCCTTAGTCTTTGGAAATCAGGCTTGGCTGTTCAAAGGAGAAAAACGCACCCCTCGCCCTGTACCGCCCAATATTGACCTAATCGTATTATCGCAGGGATTGGAAGATCATGCCCATCCCCCAACCTTGAAAATACTGGATAAAAAAATTCCCGTTGTCGGTTCACCCAGCGCTGCTAAAGTTGCTCAAGAATTGGGATATACTCAAGTCAGAGCTTTAGAACAGGGTTCAACTTATTCGTTGGATAACCTAGTTGAAATTAAAGCCGTTCCCGGTTCTCCAATTGGGCCGACAACCGTTGAAAATGGCTATTTATTTCGAGAGTTAGAAACAAATTTCAAAGTCTATTATGAACCGCACGGCTACCATGATAAATCTCTGCAACAAGAAACACCCATTGATGTAGTCATTACGCCGATAATTGACCTGGCTTTACCGTTAATTGGGCCGATTATTAAAGGAACAAAAAGCGCGTTACAAATTGCCGAATGGGTGAAACCACAGGTGATGTTACCAACAGCCGCAGAGGGAGATGTCACCTATGAGGGGTTGTTGGTTTCTCTGTTGAAAGCAGTAGGAACGTTAGAGGATTTTCGTTCATTATTGGCGCGTCATAACCTCTCTACTCGTGTTCTCAACCCAACTCCTGGAGAACGGTTTGAGGTGCCGTTAGAAAGAAAACCCGCAGCGATCGCCTAGAGAATTGACCTCTCCCCCAACCCCTCTCTATCCCTCCTTAATCCCCCCTTAATCCCCCCTTGATCCCCCCTTAAAAAGGCAGGGCTGTTTCATTCTCGGTTCAAAAATGCGATCGCCAAATCTTAAAAGCCTTTCTCTGTAAAGAAAAGGAGGATTATTTCAACAGTTTTGAGATTTTCTGTTTAAATAGAGCCTAAAACTTGCCCCCCATCAAAGGTTTAGCGATCGCAAAATTTTAGAATGAAACGGCCCTGCCCTTAAAAAGGGGGGTGAGGCGAGGGGAGAATATTGAGGAGTTAAGGCGGGTTTATATGTATTATTGATCGCCAGACATCAATTTTTGCAGAACCCGCCCCTACATGATGAACATTAATTAATTTGATGTGATATCACCAATAAATAGTTATGGGGAAGGGCGGGTTTATCTAAATTTTTCCTCTTAGACAGAAATCTCAGCAGAACCCGCCCCTACAAAACTTTTGTCTTTTCCCTCTCCTAACCCCCCGATCATCGGGGGGCAGGGGGGATAGAGAGGGTAGGGTGAGGTAAAAACTATTCTTGGTTGGCTTGAGCATCCCGAACAGCAGCCCAAAATAACAATCCCCCCAAGGGAACACTAAGGAGTAAAATAACTGTTGTTACTGTTGCGCCCAGTTCAGGTTGTCCTGATGAGAGTTCAAAAATCGAACCGACTGCGGCGATCGCAGCAATACACGAACCCCCTAAAAATAAAGCACTCTTTGGCGTTCCAACCATATTCGCTTTTTCCAAACTTGTTAAAATTTCTTAACTATAGTAATATTTACCCGGCTCAAAAGCTAGAGGTCGAGGAATTGGCAATTTTCCCATCAGCCAACAGCACGAGCAAAAATTCTACCATGTCCGGTTGATTAATGGGTGTTGGTGGGGGCGGGGCGGGTTTTAAAAATTTAGTAATAGGTGTCAGAGATGGTTTAGAACCCGCCCCTACATAATCGTGATCGATTATCGGAGATGATATTAAGACTGAATATGGTTAACGGCTTTCGGGGAAAACTTATGTTTAGTTAACTCTTGGGTGAGGGCGAATTGATTTTCTACACGATCTACAAATAAAACCCCTTCTAGGTGATCCATTTCATGTTGAATGGCGCGGGATAATAGTTCAGTGGCGCGAATGGTGCGGGGACGTCCGCTTTCATCTTTAAACGACACTTCAATCACTTCAGGGCGAGTCACATCCATATAAACCCCTGGAATACTTAAACATCCTTCTTGAAAGGGAGAGATTTCTTTACTCAACTTTTTAATCGTTGGGTTAATCAAAACTAAAGGCGGAGTTGCAGCGTTATCCGGTTCGCAGTCAATTACAATCAGTTGTTTTTGAATTCCGACTTGCGGCGCCGCTAAACCAATCCCATCGGCACTATACATCGTTTGTAGCATTTTTCGGATCAATCTGCGAGTGTCGTCATCCACGCGAGAGATCCGTTTCGCCGACTGACGCAGAACCCGATCGCCGAGATAATGAATTTTAAAGGGGGGATTGTCTAACTTTTGCTTTTTAACAATTACTTGAGAAGTCATGGATTCGTCACTCGCTTGCATAATTACCGTTCTACTCCCATCTTAAAGGATCTTTTAGACAGTCACCCGTCACCGTAGGGGCGGGTTCTTCAAAAATCTCTGTCTCCCACAAACAACTGATATAAACCCGCCTCGGAGTCGGGAGGGAGTACGAATAAAAACCCGGTTTTTGGGAAAAAACTTGACTTTATTCCTTTGTTGTGCTAGCTTCGTAAGTAGATAGGATTGAACTCAACAAAAAGAGCCAGCAAGTTTATGTTTTCAGCAAATCGCTATTTTTATTATTGGTTTACCCCGGTTCACCGAGAGTGAGTCCAGTCTTTCATGGATACTCAAGGTGAGCCGCAGAACTAAGACCTGCGGCTTTTTAATTGCTCAGAACAAGTTTCCCAATATTACCGAACAGCAATGACTTTACTTTACACCTGCTTTTATGGCTTTTATTTTTGGCCCCGAACACATTCCGGGTAAGTTCTCATGCTGGTTCTTTTACCTCACCCGGAACACCTGAAAGTTCCGGGTTTTTTTTTGACTCATTCACAACAAACTTAAGGAGAAATTCACCATGTCAGAAGCTAAACTAGCAACCAAAACCCATCCCGAACACCAAACCCAGATTAAAATTAACGAACAGACAACCGTTGGCGGTGAAGAGTTGTTAATTATTGGTGGCCCTTGTACTGTTGAAAGTCTCGAACAAATGGAACAAGTGGCGGAACATTTAGCAAAAGCCCCCGTTCAACTGTTACGAGGCGGCGTCTACAAACCCCGTACTTCTCCTTATTCCTTCCAGGGTCTTGGCTTGGAAGGATTAAAAATTTTAAGGGGGGTGAGTGAGCGTTATAACGTTCCTGTTGTAACAGAAGTGATGTCTATTCCTCAAATAGAATCGGTTGTTGCTTATGCGGATGTGTTACAAATTGGTAGCCGAAATATGCAGAATTTCGAGTTACTCAAAGCTGTCGGACAAGCGGGAAAACCTGTAATTTTGAAGCGGGGACTGGCGGCGACACTAGAAGAATTCATCATGGCAGCCGAATATATTTTGGCACATGGCAACCCCGATGTGATTCTCTGTGAGCGAGGAATTCGCAGTTTCGATAGTTTCACCCGCAATGTTCTCGACTTGGGGGCGGTTGTCGGACTCAAACAGTTAACCCATCTTCCCATTATCGTTGATCCGTCTCATGCGGCCGGAAAACGAGAATTAGTTGAACCCCTGGCACGGGCTGCGGTGGCTTGTGGGGCGGATGGGATTATGGTAGAGTGTCATCCTGAGCCGGAGAAATCGGTGTCTGATGCGCGTCAGGCGTTGTCGTTAGAGGAGATGCTTCAGTTAGTGGCAAATTTGCGTCCGGTAGCGGCATCTGTGGGGCGGAAAGTGATTGAGGTGGCGTCGGAAGCTATGATTTGTGCGTAAACTTGGTAAACAATTTTAAACTGAAAATTCTGCAAATACCCGGTTTCTCAGCAAAAGCAAGGAGGAAGCGGGTTTCTCCGTTTATTTTTTTCTGAGAAAGGATTGACAATTTCAAGGCGATCGCAAAAAATAGGACACAACTCGGTTTGAATATCAATTTTCCCTCAAACTCAATTGAGGCTGGCTAATGAATCAGTTTAAATTCCAAGGAATCAATCATTTAGCCCTGGTTTGTCGGGATATGGCTCGCACGGTTGATTTCTATACGAATATTTTAGGATTGAAATTGATCAAAACCATAGCTTTACCCGATGGCGGACAACACTTTTTTTTCGATGTGGGAAATGGAGATGCTTTAGCGTTTTTCTGGTTTCCTAATGCACCTGCATCGGCGCCCGGAATAGCGTCGGTTGATCCAGAACGTTTAAAAAAAGGGGATATTGTCACGGCTCATGGTTCAATGAATCATGTTGCTTTTAATGTTCCTTTAGAACAGTTACAAGACTATCACGAAAAATTCAGGGAATTAGGCATTTTTACCACTCCTATTTTGCATCATGCAGATGTTCCTTCGGGTTATGTAGAACAACCAGATGAAACGACTTTTATATCCTCATTTTATTTCTTTGACCCCGATGGAATTTTGCTAGAATTTGCCGCAAAAACAAGGGAATTAGGCGATCCAAACCGGGATCTGCAACATCAACCTGCAACGGCTACAAACTCAATGACCTGAAAAAAATCTTGGAGGTTCCGGAACATTTATGCAAAGTTTAAAGACTTGCTTAATGAAACTGATCTTCAAGTTGTTACAAATTTGACAGTTTTTTTCTTTCCAGGATTCTATCTATAGTTAAAAATCAAAAATCTTCTGATAGTCTTGGGTTGAATCCGAAGAAGCAAGTTATTCAGCGATTGAGTCAATTCACAAGTCATCTAATCTAAGTTGGTCTATCACCCAGGTTAACTTGTTGCTATTTACTGACGGGTAAATAGAGTAGGTCTTTGAATACATTTATTGAGGTTTTACGAGCTATGAAACGTGCATTAAAACGAACCTTTGCAGCCCTCGCGATGACAGTTTTATCCACTTTGAATGTCGCCTCAGAAGCAATTGCGGTTGAATTTGGTAAGCAAGAAGTCCAACAAGAACGATTTATTGCGATCGCAGTTCCCCGTGCTTATGGATATTCTTTAGTGATTGTTGAACAGGTTTCTAATACGACTCCTTGTTGGAGTGAAAGCGGAAATAATCCGATTCAAGTTGATCCGTTATTGCTCAATTTTGATTTTACCGGAATTTGCGGACGAGCAACTGATAGTAATGGCTATTCTGTTCGCATGGGAGAACAAGATTTAGCCCTCTCTCATACGCTGAGTGTTCGAGGAACTGGAAATGAGATATTATTAGTGGCAACGTCTCGCGCAAATCCTCAAGAAGCACCGATTGTGATTGGTCGAACCTATGGTCTTTCTAATGGCTTTACCAAAATTCTGTTAGAACCGGGTTGGCGGTTTACAAAACGCACTTATCAAGATAAAACTTTAGGTCATATTTACTTCACCAATGATATCTCGGCGAGTGCTTATTCACAAAGTATTAATCCCAGTCCAACCAACAACGGAAGTTCTAACAGCACTGACAACAGCACTTCTAGCAAAACAGACAATAGCACTTCTAATAGAATTTACAACCGAACTTCTAACAAAACAGACAACAGCACTGCTAACAAAACAGATAACAGCACTGCTAACAAAACAGACAACAGCACTGCTAACAAAACAGACAACAGCACTGCTAACAAAACAGATAACAGCAATGCTAACAAAACAGATAACAGCAGTTCCAACAGAACTTCTAACGGAATTTTCGGCCGACTTTTCAAGGGAATTTTAACCGGAAATTCCAACAGAAGCCGATAAGCTTTAATTAAGGGAGATGGTAGAAATGTATCAGCATATGTCTCTACCTTCTTCAACTCATTCGGGTAACGCTCTACAAAATAAACAAAGTTTCTATTACTGATGAATCACGGTGCGGTTACAGCCTTGTTTGATGGCTTCATGGAGTCCTCGATCTGCGGTTTCAATCAAGGTTTTAGGTTGAGATTTGCTACTCGGAATGGTACTGCTGACGCCTAAACTTAGGGTAACATAGGGACTCTCTTTAGCTGAAGGATGATGTAGTTTTAACTGAGCAACTTCTGTGCGAATTTGTTCAGCAATTCTAAAAGCTTCAGCGACAGTTGCTTGAGGAAAAATCAAGCCAAATTTTGCATCACTATACCGAGCGATTAAATTTTTGGCAGGTTTAATGGGGCGAGAAATTGCCCAAGCGACGGTTCTTAAACATTCATCGCCTGATGGATCACCATTCATTGCAATATAGGCATTAAATTCATCGATTTCACATAAAATTAGAGAAATTGGCTCTTTTTCTAAGGCTAATTTTTGCCACTGTTCATTGAGATATTCATCAAAACGGCGGCGGTTTGCGACATGAGTAATACTATCAATAGTAGCGAGGCGGTGAAGTTCTTGGTTGGCTTTTGTGAGGGCTAACTCTGTTTCTATACGAGCGCGAATTTCTTGCTCTAAGAGATTTTTATGCTCGGTTAACAGCTTTTGTTGATGTCGGATCGTTAAATGAGTTTTAACTCGGGATAAAACTTCTTGAAACTGAAAGGGTTTTGTCACATAGTCTACTGCACCCATTTCAAAGGCAATCACCTTATCTTTTTCATCATTGAGAGCGCTTAAAAAAATCACGGGAATATCGCGAGTTTTCGCTTCTGCTTTCAGGGCATGACAAACTTCATATCCACTCATATCAGGCATTCTAACATCGAGTAAAATCAAATTGGGCGGTTCAGCTTGGGCTGATCTTAACGCCATTTGTCCGTTAATGGCTTTGCGAACTTCATAGCCTTGTTCTAATAGCATACTCGACAAAAACCGCAAATTATTGGGGGTATCATCCACAATAAGAATACTAACTTTACGATGTTCTGTTTGATTTTCACTGCTCATTTGTTAATCTAATCCTCTTAAAAGTTGGGATCTATAATTGTGATGATTAAACCCTGGATGCAAACGTCGGGAGTTGAGTCGGTACCCACAGGGTAAAAGTTGATCCTTCACCGAAAACGCTTTCAACACTTAGATCTCCTCCCATTAATTGACAGAGTTTTTTTGCGATCGCTAAACCGAGTCCTGCACCGCCATACTTGCGAGTAGTTGACTCATCTTCTTGGGTAAAGGGTTCAAAAATTCTGGCTAATTGATCAGGTTTAATCCCAATTCCCGTATCACTACATTTTACCAATAACACATCCCCTAAACCCGGAGTAAAATCGACTTTATTTTCTTCAGAAACTCTCATAGGTAACTGTTCTCTAGTAATCCGTTCTAGACTCAAGGTAATGCTACCATTGTGGGTAAATTTACAACCATTACTCAGGAGTTGCAAGATACATTGACGAATTCTGCGGCTATCCGTATTCATAGAACCCGGATCATTAATATAGTCAACCGTTAAAGTATTATCATTTTGATCGGCTAGAGGTTGTACTTGAGTAAGCGCTTCATCGACCAGTTCTTTCACCTGAAATTCATGGGGATAAACTCGTTGTTTACCCGTCTCGAGTTGACACATTTCCAAAATATTACTAAAAATAGCCAGTAAATCCTGTCCAGCGTGGTTAATTTGTTGAAGATCAGGAATCAAATCTTCTAACTGTTGATCTTGAGCTTCCATTTCTAGCAATTGACTGTAGCCAATAATCGCATTCAGAGGAGTACGAAGTTCGTGACTCATCATCGCTAGAAATTGACTTTTAACCCGACTAGCTCTTTCGGCGATATCTCGAGCCTGAATCAATTCTCGCAGGGAATCTTCCAGTTGAACCTGAGTTTGTTGTAACTCATTGAGCGTGTGTGTCAATTCTGTTGTTCGTTCTTGTACTCGCAATTCTAGGTCTTTGGTGAGTCGCCGCAACGTGAGATGAGTTTTCACTCGCACCAGCACTTCTTCGACTTGGAAAGGCTTGGTAATATAATCAACGCCACCGACTTGAAAAGCCAAAACCTTATTAAAAACATCATCCAAAGCGCTCAAGAAAATCACCGGAATATCGCGAGAGGCTTCCATTGATTTAAGCTGAGAACAAACCTGATAGCCATCCATATCAGGCATTTTAATATCGAGCAGTACCAAGTCCGGCGGGTCAGTTTGCACTGAACGGATCGCCATCTTGCCATTGATGGCTTTGCGAATTTCATACCCCTGCTCTTGCAATATTGAAGATAAAACGCGCAGGTTGTTCGGGGTATCATCAACAATCAGGATATCAGCTTTGTAGTCCCGAACGGGATTGTGAGTCATCGGATTTGGAATTTGCAGTTGTGGTAAGAATTCACCCCATCCGTCAATTTTGGCGGTCAATGGGGATAGGTATCTCAATAACGTACACTCATGTTTGTTGCTATTTTATCTGATTTTGAACCGATTTTTTGAGGATTATTCTTGATCGGTCTGGGGAGTCATCAACTCTACAATGCGGTCAAATTCAAAGTTTTCTACCATCTGGGTTAAGGCTTTGGCGACAGAAGCATGACTTTCAGGAATAGCTTGAATTAGATCCAACATTTGTCGATCTCGACCCACCAAAGCGGCTTGCTGCATTTGCGATCGCCATTCTGCTGACATCATCTTCAGGTGTATTGGCTCGATTTTTTCTTCGATTTCATCGGAATTCAAACACCGATTAAAATTCATTGCTGATGTTTTTGGTCGATAAATATACCGCACCCCCAAATAATGAGCAATCTTCTCAAAAATAATTTCTTCTCGAAATGGCTTCCCGACAAAATCATTACATCCCGCCTCTAAAACGGCGCCGCGATCTTGTTCAAATGCACTCGCTGTTAAAGCAACAATCACAACTTGATCTCCCTCAGAAGAAGCGCGAATTTGTTGAGTCGCTTCATATCCATCGAGAATCGGCATTCGCATATCCATCCAAATAAAATGCGGTCGCCAACTGTTCCAAATCTCTACTGCTTCTTGACCGTTTTCTGCTTCTTGAACTTGAAAACCGACTGAGATTAACAGCCGCGATAGCAGTTGACGATTTTGCCATTGATCATCGACAACTAAGATGCGATACTCGGGTTGATCGGGTTCTAATCCGATGGCGGTTTGTAGATTTTTGTGTGCTTGAATATCACAGGTTTCTGTGGGAGTGACTCGAATATTAAATCGAAAGGTTGTTCCGACCCCTAAATCACTTTTAACGGTAATATCTCCGCCCATCATCTGTACAAATTTACGGCTAATGGGTAATCCTAAACCAGTTCCTTGTTGAGATTTTCGTCCGGTTTCGGTTTGGATAAACGCATCAAAAATGCTATGAATTTCATCGGGTGCGATTCCGCTTCCGCTATCTGTTACCTCGAAGACAAGATTAACAGTATCTTGTGAATATTCCGCTTCAGAAGTTTGTTGTTTAACTTTTAAAGTTACGCCGCCTTTTTCAGTATATTTGATCGCATTGACCAGTAAATTAATCAAAACTTGACGCAGTTTACTGTCATCGGTTTTGACAAATTTAGGAACATTTGCATCTCGCTGAAATTTCAGAGATAAACCTTTTGTTGCCACCTTTAAATGTAGCATTTTCTCTAAAGTCTCGAGTAAATGATGCAGATCGAAACTGCTTTCATTTAATATCATTCGCCCGGCTTCGATTTTGGATAAGTCTAAAATATTGTTAATTAAAGTCAGTAAATGTTCCCCACTACTATTAATAATATTCAGATTATTTTGTTGTTCGGGGGTGAGAGAGAGATCGCGATTCATCAATTGAGAAAAACCTAGAATCGCGTTTAAAGGGGTTCGGAGTTCGTGGCTCATATTTGCGAGAAATTCACTTTTAGCGCGGTTCGCCGCTTCCGCCGCATCTTTGGCTTGTTCTAACACCATTTCCGCTTGTTTGCGCTGGGTAATATCTTTTAAAATCGCGGTAAAAATCCAACCATCGCGAATTTTTAACTTAGAAATCGAAGCTTCAGCCGGAAATTCTTCACCATTTTTTCGGCGACCATAAACTTCTCGAGATCGTTCGCCCATTTTACGAGATTGGCATTCTAAACTCGAGAAATCACCGACATATTGATGATGAAATTTTCTGGATTTCATCGGCAGAAGCATTTCTAAAGATTCACCAATGGCTTCAGCCGCAGAATAGCCAAAAATCTTTTCAGCCCCGTGATTAAACAGTAAAATCTTTTGAGTTTCATCTACCGAAATAATCGCATCTTCTGCATTATCTAAAATTCCTGCTAATCGTTCTTGACTTTCTTTGAGTCCTTGTTCGGCGCGATCGCGTTCTAAACCTATCGGAATAATCTCTCCCACTCGTTGAATTAACTTGATTTCTTCGGGACTCCAAACTTTCTGATAACGAACCCTACTGCAACCAACGGAACCGACAATTTCTCCGGCACTCATCATCGGAACGGCGAGAAAAGATTGAGTTCCTTCATGTTTCCAGTTGCGTTTTTCATTACTGGCTTCTTCGGGTAAATCTTCTATATTGGGAATGTGCAGAATATTATTATTTTGAAGCTGTTGATAACTCCAACCCAGAGGTTTAATAGACATTCCTTGTACTTTGTGCATCACCGAGGGAATATTTTCATTACACCACTCATGGGTCATTTTAATAAACTGTCGTTCTTGATCAGAATATTGAACCACATAACAGCGATCGCTATCGGTTAGCTTGCCAATTTCAGCGAGAGCAAAATTAATCGCCGTATTCACATCTTGGTCCACAAACTGCTGAAAAATCCGACTAATTGAATGGTCAATGTTGGAGCGATTTTGCAAAGCCAGTTCAGTTTGTTTCCGTTCGGTGATATCATTGAGTATACTTAATACACAAGTTTGTCCGTTTAAATTAATCAGTTCGGCTGAGTATAACCCAATTCTAATCTCTCCTGATTTTCGGCGAAAATCACATTCAACACTGCGAACAATTCCTTGTTGATCGAGGATTTCAAAGATGCGATCGCGATCTTCCGAATGCGCCCATATCTGCAAATTGAGTGTATTTTTATCCCTCACCTCCGAGGGGTGATAACCAAAAAAATTAAGCGCACTTTCATTAAATTCTATAATATAACCATCTAATAACCGCGTGATGATACTGGGATTGGGGTTACTCTGAAAGGCTTTATAAAATTTATTCTCCGAAAGTCGTAATGCTCTTTCTATCTGTTTGCGTTCCCAAATTTCTTCTCGTAACAGTTGGTTGACATCTTTGAGTTGGATCGTCCGGTCTTCGACGCGAATTTCTAACTCTTCAAAAGCCGTTTTTAACTGACGCGCCATTTGATTAAACGACTCAGCCAATACCTCTAATTCACTCACACGAGCGGTATGAACGGTTTGATCTAGTTGTCCAAAAGCGATCGCTTGACTCGCCCGAGCCAGTTGTAAAATTTGCCGAGCAATCCAACGAGAAGTAAACCAACCCAACCCAATTGCTAATATTAAAGCGGCTAAACATACTATAATTGTGGTGCGACGGTTGGCATTAATTTGTTCCATAAAATCCGCTTCAGGAACCACCACCACAATCAACCAATCCAATCCATAACCATCAGAATAGGGCGTAACCGCCAGAAAATGCCGTTGATTGTCTATTTTAAAATCTAACTGCTGGGCTTGGCTAATTTGGTCTAGAGATCCGACAGATTGAATCAAATTGTTAATGGTCGCTCGAGTCAGAGGATCTTGACTTTCTACGCCTGAAATTCTTAACCATTGATCACTGTCGGGGTTAATCTGATCAAGAGGTTCGTAGGTAGAAGTCGCAACCAGTTCCCCGGAACGTTCTAGAATAAAAGTTTCGCCGGAAGGAGTCAATTTGAGGCGGCGCAGAAAATCACTTAACACCGTTAAAATGACATCAACCGCCATCACCCCTTGTAGATTCCCAGCGCTATCATAAAACGGTTGAGCCGCCGTTAGCCCAAACTCTCCCCGTACAAAAGGGTAAATCGGACTCCAAGTGGCTTTTCCGCTTTTGATCGCCGCATTGTACCAAGGTCGAGTCCGAGGATCAAAATCATCCAGGGGTTTGAGGGGAGAAATAGGATCGAGTAAGGGATCGCGCTGCTTTAATAAACGTTGATAGTAAGCCTGTGAGGCGAAACTGGCGAGGGAAGTCTCAGGAGTGCGATAAACGCCGAGGTAGTCTCCGTCAGAAGTACCCAGATAGATTTCTTGGACGGACTGAAATCGTTGCATTTGCAACATAAAGCGATTTTCAATCACCGACAAATTTTTCAACGCCAGTTGTCCCACCCGAGCCGCATCTGTATTAATCTGGGTAATCAGTAGCGGTTCTTCGAGATAGTTGTCGAGTCGTTCGTTAACGTGATCGCCGAGTTCATCCATCAACTGACTGGCTAAGTCCTGCACTGCTTTTTGACCGTTGCGATAAGCCAAATACCCCGTTAGCCCGACGACCGCAACAATCTCAATCGCAAAGGGTACGATCAAAATCAGTTGTAAGGGCATTCTCAGCTTTCGACTCAACAGACGGCGTAGGGGATTAACAGGCATAGCTGGGATGGCAGGGGAGACAGAAGAATTAATTTAAGCTTAATTTTGACCAATCGTATCGGGTGTATGGGGGAATATTTAAAACAATTTACACAATTTAATCGTAAGCCATCTCAGGAACAATTGTTAGCGGATCAATGCCTGAATTGGGTGAAACCGCTACAATCAAAATAAACTTTAATTGATAGCCGAAAAGGTGTGAACGAGTCTGTGTCTTCTCCAAACAATCCAACTCAACCGTTTCAGTTTGACTCCATCGCAGACGCCCTGGCTGACCTGAAAGCCGGACGTTGTATTGTGGTCGTCGATGATGAAAATCGGGAAAATGAAGGTGATCTTATTGGTGCGGCTCAGTTTGCAACACCCGATATGATTAACTTCATGGCGGTTCATGCGCGAGGCTTAATTTGTTTAGCCCTGACAGGCGATCGCCTCGATCAACTCGATCTCCCCTTGATGGTCGCCAACAACACCGACAGCAACCAAACCGCTTTTACCGTCAGTATTGATGCGTCTCCGGCGATGGGGGTCAGCACCGGGATTTCTGCTGAAGATCGCGCCCGCACTATCCAAGTTGCGATCAATCCCTCGGCTCGTCCCCCAGATTTGCGACGACCAGGCCATATTTTCCCCTTGAGGGCGCGAGAAGGGGGGGTTTTGAAACGCGCAGGCCATACGGAAGCGGCGATTGATTTAGCTCGATTAGCGGGGTTGTATCCGGGTGGGGTGATTTGTGAAATTCAAAACCCGGATGGTTCGATGTCTCGTTTACCCGAGTTAATTGAATACGCTCAAATTCACCATCTCAAACTGATTAGCATTGCCGATCTGATTAGTTATCGCCTACTCCATGATCGCTTTATTCATCGCGAATCGGTTGCCAAATTGCCAACTCAGTTTGGTGATTTTTTGATTTATGCCTATCGCAATACGCTGGATCAATCCGAACACGTGGCGATTATTAAAGGCGATCCGATGCGGTTTAAAAATATGCCTGTGATGGTACGGGTGCATTCGGAATGTTTGACGGGAGATGCCTTTGGATCGTTGCGTTGTGACTGTCGGATGCAGTTGCAAAGTGCGTTGAAAATGATCGAACAGGCGGGGGCGGGTGTGGTGGTTTATCTGCGTCAGGAAGGCCGAGGAATTGGGTTGATTAATAAGTTAAAAGCCTATTCTTTACAAGATTTGGGCTTGGATACTGTAGAAGCGAACGAACGCTTAGGGTTTCCGGCGGATTTACGAAATTATGGCATGGGAGCGCAGATTTTAAATGATATTGGGGTGAAAGAAATTCGGTTGATTACGAATAATCCTCGTAAAATTGCCGGGTTAAAAGGCTATGGAATTGAAGTGGTGGATCGGGTTCCGTTGTTGATTGAAGCAACGGATTATAATTCGGTTTATTTGGCAACGAAAGCGAAAAAGTTGGGTCATTTGTTGATTCAAACTTATTTAGTCACGGTGGCGATACAATGGCAGGAAACCGGTGTGCAGTCTGTGGCGGAAGAATTGAATCTAGAGACGCCTGCAACGCCTGCTGTGTTGAAATCTGCCGCCCAACTTTATGAACGTTCGGAGCGTTTAGAAAAGCTGACGGATTTAGTCATAAGTCACGATTTACTGTTACAAGAAGAACAGCGTCCTGTGGCTACGGCGTTGTTTCATCGGGCGTCTTTGACGTTTCATTTGGGTTTAGATCAACCGGATTCTGCGAGTTCTGATTGGTATGAACAAATCGATCATCCTTATGTCGAAGCGATCGCCAAAATTCTCGATCAAATTATCACGTCTCCGGGACTGAAAAAGTTAGAATTTCTAGTTTCTCCGGGGGTTGATCCGTTAGGGAGTTTAAAGGTACAACTTCAGCGAAAAACCTTTCCTTTAAGTCAATTTCCTTCCTCAGTTTGCGATCAGCTTGAACCTCAAACCATTTACACTTTCTCTTAAAGGAGAGCTAATTTTAAGGCATCCGTTATAATGGGGAGATTAAGTGAACAATTTAACTCGTCTGCTTAACTGAAAAGGGTATACGAATAACAAACTCGGTTCCTTGTTCGAGTTGAGAATGACATTCGATAGAACCGCCATGTTTTTCGGTGATAATCTGATAACAGATCGATAAACCCATTCCGGTTCCTTTTCCCACAGGTTTTGTGGTGAAAAAGGGATCGAAAATACGCTCTTTGATGTCTTCGGAAATCCCTAAACCGTTATTGGCGATCGCGATCATCACTTGATCATCGGGGGTGAGTTCTGTGCGAATTTTAATGTGAGGGTGATCAAAGCGTTCTCCGTTTTCAGTAAAATGTTTGAGCGATTCTTCGAGAGCATCAATGGCGTTGCTGAGGATATTAATAAACACTTGATTGAGTTGTCCGGCGTAGCATTCTACAGGTTGTAAATCACCATATTCTTTGATCACTTCAATGGCTGGACGGTTCAGATTTTTGTGCAGACGACTCTCCAAAATCATCAAGGTGCTGTTAATTCCTTCGTGAATATCAATGGTTTTCAATTCCGCTTCATCCAGACGGGAAAATGTTCGCAGTGACTCCACGATTTTCTTGATGCGTTCTGCTCCCGTTTGCATGGAATTAATCAGTTTCGGTAAGTCTTCAGTCACAAAGTCTAAGTCAATTGTAGCGATTTCTGCGATAATTTCTGGATGAGGATCACGGTAGTGAGTTTGATAGAGTTCAATTAGTCTAAATAGATCATTGGCATAATCGTGAGCATGAGTTAAGTTACCATAAATAAAGCTGGCTGGATTATTAATTTCATGGGCGACACCCGCAACCAGTTGACCTAAAGATGACATTTTTTCATTTTGAATCATTTGGGCTTGAGTGCGGCGAAGTTCTTGCATCGCTTGTTCGAGTTCTTGAGCTTTTGTTCGAGTTTGATCGTAGAGTTCAGCTTGTTTGAGTGCAATGGCTAACTGTTCGACTACTGCTTCTAATAAACTGATTTCTTCATCACTCCAATTCCGCATTTTTTCATAGTGGGTACTACAGGTGAGTAAGCCAATTTTACCGGAATATTTGGGGAGGGGAATACTCACAAATGATTTGGTTTGAGTGGATTTTAAAACTTGTTTAAACAGTCTGTTTTTTTCGAGATCAGCATCGAAAATTTTTGTCACTTTTGAGTTTAAAGCTCGTTCGGTGATTGGCGAAATCAAAGCATCTGAAAATTTTTGTCCTTGAAAGTCCGGTAAATCAGGGTTATGAGATTCTTGAATGACTTCTAAGTAGGGTTGACTATCATCAGGATAATATACACAGAAGCTACAACGATCTACAGATAAACACTCTTTGACACTTTCTAAAGTCGCTTTTAAAATTGTATCAAAATCTAGGGATTTACGGATTTGTGTTGTGAGTTGGTTGAGGATTTTTTCTCGTCTGGCTTGCTGTCTTAGGTACTGCTCTGTTCGCTTGCGATCTGTTATTTCAACGGCAATTCCGACTGTCCCTAAAACTTGATTGTGATCACTAATAATTGGGGTTTTGTAAATTTCTAACCAGCTTACTTTACCATCAGAATAAATGATTTTTTTCTCGGAAAGCAAAGGCTTGTCTGAAATCATAACGTCCTGATCATCTTTGAGGATTTTACGTGCTAATTCCTCCCCAAAAAAATCAGAATCGACTCGACCAATCATTTGCTCAGGAGTTAAACCAAATTGGCGACTCAAAGGATCATTCACCGCAATAAATTGACCTTGTTTGTTTTTCAGCCAAGCCATGTGAGGAATATTATTGAGTAAATATTTGATCTGTTTTTGTTGAATTATCAGCTTTTCTTCGGTACGTTTCCGTTCGGTAATATTTTCACTCGTCGCAATAATTTGATAAACTTTACCTTGAGAATCTTTCAAGGGTGCAAGGGTGATAAACCACCAGGTTAGCTCATTTTCAATCGAAAATCTTTCTTCAAAAGAAAGGCTTTCACCCGAGCGAACAACTTCCCGGTATCGAGGGAGGAAAATTTTAGCCATTTCCGGCGGAAAAGCTTGTTTGAGGGTTTGACCAATAAAACTTTTTAGCGGTTGACTAAAAGCTTTAATGGAAGCGGGATTAAAGCGAACCAACCGAAAATCTTCGCCCTGATTAATAACATCCAGAACAAAAATTCCATAATTAATATTATCCCAAATACTTTGTAGAAAAGCTTTTTGGATTTTCAGTTCTTGTTCAGTGCGTTTAAAATCGGTGATATCGGTGGAAATACCACAGATCGCATAGGGTTGATTATTCTCGTTTAATAACGGAAATTTTACGGCTAAAAAATGACGTTCCCCTTCCTGAGAAATCACCGTTTCTTCGAGATGAATCGGTTGACCTTGCTCAATGACCTGTAAATCATTATCTAGAATAGATTCAGCAATTTTAGCGGGCATAACTTCTAAATCTGTTTTACCGATCCAGTCGGCTTGTTTCACCTGAAAAATTTGCTCAACAGCCCGGTTCACTAGAGTATAACGAGCTTCTAAATCTTTCACATAAATGCCAACGGGTGTATGATCAAGAATAGCTTGCAGTTGTGCCTGAGAACGTTTTAATTCCAATTGAATCCGTTTTTGTTCGGTAATATCAATTGCCATTGATGCGACTCCGACAAATTCATTTTTTGCAGTAACGAGGGGAGTATTGTACCATTGACAGGTAATAAAGCGACCGTCTTTCGTGAGATTTTTGTTAATATTATAACTCCCATTCTTTTGGGTTAGTAAATCAGCAACGACCTTACTCACCTGTTTTCGTTCAAATTCAGGAACCAAAAATTCCAGATTACTTCCGATCGCTTCGGAGGCGGTGTAGCCAAAAATCCGTTCAGCCGCCGGATTCCAAGCTGTTACCTGAAACTCAGTATTCCACTCAATTACTGCTAAGGGTGTTTGCTGAACTAATAGGGACAATCGTTGCTCAGAAACTCGCAGTTTATCTTCAATGCTGTTGCAATTGCCTAGTGTGTGGTCAAGGGTATTGCTAATATCTCGAAACGACCAAATCCGACCGAAATAGTCTCCTGATGGAGAGCGAAGCGGCACACAATAACGTTCAAAAATACGTCCATCTTTCAACTGTACTTCGTCTTTGATAATCAGTTCGGGATGTTGGTAAACATACTCAACTTTAGCGATAAATTCTTCAGGGGAAAGCAGTTGATCTAAAACATATCTTAATAATTCTGGGTCTTTACCCCGTCTGATCAAAGCTTGGGGAATATCCCAAAGTTGACAAAATTTTTGGTTATAAGAAAGAACTTGGCGATTTTCATCAATCATCAAAAACCCCTCGAAAGAAGCTTCCTGTTGAGCTTGTAAAATAGCCTTGCTGCGGCTCAGTTGTTCTTTGAGGCGAGTTTGTTCAAGTTCTGCTTGTTTGCGTTCGCTAATGTCGCGACAAACACAGATCAAAATTTGATCTTCGGTATAACTTAGAGAAATATCTTGGAAAAACTTGCTGCCATCTTTGCGTTTCGCGATCGCTTCTCCGCGCCAATACCCCACAGACTCTAAAATAGGAATGGCTTGTTGTTGCAAACGGTTGGCTTCCTCTGGTTCATAGAGAACTTGCCAAGATTGACCGATCAACTCCTGTACGTGATCATAGCCAAAAATCCGCAGATGTTGAGAATTCACATAAAGATATTGACCGTTCTCCAGCAAAGCAATACCATCCATCGCCGCTTCCAGAGCAGCATCTTTTAACCGTAGAAGTGCTTCCGAAGTTTGAGCTGGGTCAAGATTCGTTTCACAGGGTGCAGAAACTTGAGAATCAGCAGATTGAGAGGTGACTGGGCGAGCAGAGTTGGACGAATTCATAGCTGAACGTATGGGAGTGAGCAGTAGATGAGAAAACGGGTGTCGGAGATCTTCTTCTGTCCAGTATGCCTTAGATTAATAGATTTGCGATCTTCATCCGGCTTGTCCGCTAGATGAGATATCGAGTTGTTATTCTCTCTGAGAAATCGAGCTAATTTCTAACCGATTTTATCAAAATAATCAGCTCAAAACTGTGGAATTTTTGGGTTGAATTTAATCTCAAAAAATCCGTTGATTTTTTTTCCTAAAATTCGCGGGTTTTTCTTCTGTTTAATTCAGATCCTCTAAGATGAATGTCGGTGACTTTCTCCTACAACTCGGTTTACAACAAAAACAACTCCTGGGGGCTAATTTAGCCGGAGCGCAACTGCGGGGCGCTAATTTTCGGGGGTTAAATCTCAAAGGAATAAATCTGAGTGAGGCGTTGCTTGTTTATGCAGACTTAATTGAAGCCGATTTAAGTGAAGCCAATCTCAGTCGGGCTTTGTTGTGTGAAGCCTTTATGAATCTGGCGAATTTAACGGGAGCGAACCTCAAAGGCGCGAATTTGCGTGAAGCCACTCTCCTGGGTGTTGAACTTACAGCAGCCAATCTTTCTCAGGCGAATCTCAAAAAAGCTAATCTTGTGGGCGCTAATTTAGATCAAGCAAATTTAACAGGCGCTAATCTCAGCGATGCTGACTTAAGAGGCGCTCAATTATTCACAGCGATTCTCACAGGTGCCGTTTACAGCAACCGCACGTTATTTCCCCCAGAAATTGATCCGGTTATAGCGGGAGCTTATCTATTAGCTCCTGATGTCTTTTTAGCTGATATTAACCTCTCAGGAGTTGACTTGAGTGGAGCAGATCTCAAAGGGGCAAATCTACGCGGAACCAATCTTTTTAAAGCTAATTTATTTGGGGTTAATTTGAGTCGAGCTAATCTTGCAGGAGCTAATTTAAGCAGTGCTGATCTCAGAGAAGCTGTTTTAAATGAAGCGATTCTAGAAAAAGCCATTTATGATCCCAATACTCGCCTATCTCCGAATATTGATCTGCGTCAGGGGGGGGCTTATTTAATTGCGGCAAATGTTTCACTTCCCGGAGTCAATCTGAGTGGCGTTGATTTGAGTGAAATTTATCTTTCTGGCGTTAATTTATGGGGTGCTAACTTAAATAGCGTGAGTTTAAAAAATACCGATTTAACTCAAGCAAATCTCAAGCGTGTTTTATTGAATTATGCTAATTTAGAAGGGGTAGATTTGCGAGAAGCTGATTTAACAGGAGCAAGTTTGTTAGCTGTTAATCTCCAAAATTCAGACTTGAGAAAAGCTGATTTTACTCGTGCAATTTTAGATCAATCTGATTTGAGTAATGCAGATTTACGCCAGGCTGATTTTACCCAAGCCAGTTTACAAGGGGTTAACTTTGCGGATACAGATTTACGGGGAATTGACCTAACTCGTGCTAATCTTTCACAAGCTAATCTCGAAAAAGTGAACCTCAGTCAAGCTGAATTAATCCGAGTTAATCTAGAAAATGCTAACTTGTCTGGTGTAGATTTAAGTCATGCAATATTATGTCAAGTCAACTTAAAAGGGGCTAATCTTAAAGGGGTTAATCTCAAACAAGCTGTTTTCAAAGATACCGATTTACAGGGAATAAACTTAGACGAGGTAGAATTATAAAAACCCTCAGAATTGACCCTATCCATCAAAAATACTTGTTTGTTGAGCATGAGACTAACATCAAAAATACTGATCATTTATCGGATAATTCGGGTAATATTAGTATTAACTTAAGCATTAGGTTGTATATGCCGAATCTCAGCCTCAAACCCACCCATAAACCGATTAAAGCCTACTACGATGCTTTAGAACAGTATGCTAAATTGGGAGTGAACCACGAAGGGGCGGTACAAACCGCATTTCAGCAGTTACTAGAGTCTTGTGGTCAGCAGTTCAAATGGACTTTAATTCCACAATATGCCATTCAGCGACCCAAAAAAAAGCCGATTCGGATAGATGGGGCTTTAGTAGATGATTATAACTTAGCTCGGGCTTATTGGGAAGCCAAAGATATTAAAGACGATTTAAAGAAAGAAGTTCAGAAAAAATTTGCGGTTGGCTATCCCAAAGATAATATCATTTTTCAGCAACCTGATCGCGCTATTCTTTACCAAGATGGTAAGCTGGTGATGGATGAAGATATCACTAAACCGCAGATGTTAGTTGATGTGGTGCGTCAGTTTTTTGAATATCGTCCTCCGGCGATTGAACAATGGGAAAAAGCCGTTGATGAGTTTGGATTTCGGGTTAAAGAACACGCCACAGCATTACTAGAATTAATTCGAGAACAGAGTCAGAAAAATAAAAAGTTTATTGATGCTTTCGCCGATTTTCTCAAACTTTGTCGCCAGTCGATTAACCCCAATCTTTCCGAACAAGCGGTTGAGGAAATGTTGATTCAGCATTTATTAACCGAACGAATTTTTAGAAGTGTATTTAATAATCCAGATTTTTCCCAACGCAATATTATCGCCAGAGAAATAGAAACGGTAATTAATGCTTTAACGTCTAAGTCTTTTAGTCGCAGTCATTTTTTAAGCAAGTTGGATCGGTTTTATGGGGCGATAGAGGAAACCGCAGCAACGATTGATGATTATTCCAAAAAACAGGATTTTCTCAATACAATTTATGAGAAGTTTTTTCAAGGGTTTTCGGTGAAAGTAGCCGATACTCACGGGATTGTTTATACACCCCAACCGATAGTTAATTTTATGGTGAAAAGTGTTGAGGAGATTTTACAGAGGGAGTTTGGGAAATCGTTGGTTGATAAAGGTGTACATATTCTCGATCCATTTGTGGGAACGGGTAATTTTTTGATTCGGGTGATGCGGGAAATTGTAGAGATTCAAAAATCAGCTTTACCTTATAAATATGAACAGGAGTTACATTGTAATGAGGTGATGTTGTTACCTTATTATATTGCTTCGATGAATATTGAGCATGAGTATTTTGAACAAGCTGGGGAATATAAATCTTTTGAAGGGATTTGTTTGGTTGATACCTTTGAAGATCAGGCGGTTCAACAGTTGAATTTATTTAACCCGGAGAACATGAAACGGGTTCAAAAACAAAGAAATTCTAATCTGTTTGTGATTCTGGGAAATCCGCCCTACAATGTCGGTCAGTTGAACGAGAATGATAATAATAAAAACCGCAAGTATACCAACAAAGATAAAACGGGAATTGATGATATTGTTTCCGCAACTTACGCCAAAGCCTCAAAAGCAACGCTTAAAAATGCGCTGTCCGATCCTTATGTTAAAGCGATTCGTTGGGCTAGTGATAGAATAAGTGATGAAGGAATTATCGCCTTTGTGACGAATAACAGTTTTATTGACCAAATAGCCTTTGATGGGATGAGACAGCAGCTAGAAAAGGAGTTCGATCAAATCTATGTCTTTGACTTGGGAGGAAATGTTCGTAAAAATCCCAAGCTGTCAGGAACAACTCATAATGTTTTTGGGATTCAGGTGGGTGTGAGTGTTAATATATTTGTTAAGAAAAAAATTAAGGAGGAGATCTGATGCAAAGCTCAATATCTACTCACTTTACGATTGAAACAGAACAAGAATTGGATGGTCGTTGGATCGCAGAAATTTTAGAAATACCGGGTGTTTTAGTCTACGGTTCAACTCAACAAGAAGCGATCGCAAATGTACAAGCTTTGGCGTTGCGAGTGATTGCTGACAAACTCGAACACGGAGAAATTAGCTTGGGTTTGACAAGTTTAACCTTTGTTGCTGTTTAGAAAATCCTAATATGAGTCAGTGGTCATCGACAAAAGCTAGAAAAGTGTTAGCCGCACTAGAAAGAATTGGATGGCGAATTAAACGACAAACCGGATCGCACAAAATCCTATGATTCTAGCATGACGGATTCTCACCAATAAACTCAAGCACCAGGAGATAAAAATGCAAATTGCTTTAAAGCCAGAACAAGAAAAATTTATTCTTGAAAAATTACAGCAAGGTAAGTATCAAAGTGTTGATGAGTTGTTAGCAGTAGCATTTAAACTTTTGGAAGAACATGATTATAAAGAAAGACAACTGCTTGAACTAAGAGAAAAGATTGCTCAGGGAACACAGCAAATTCGTGACGGAAAGGTTGTCGAGGGTGAAGCGGTGTTTCAACAGTTACAAGAAAAGCTAGACCGGATGGAAAAAGGCTAAACATGGGTAGTTATGTTTTCTCGGAACTAGCAGTTCAAGACCTGAATGAAATTTGTGATTTTATTGGTCAAACCAATACAACAGCAGCCAGCAAGTTGTTTGATTCTATTCGGAAAAAATGCAAATTAGTTGCTGATTTTCCCAACATGGGTAAAGATTATACTTGGATTGTTAGATCGAATGAAGATATTGCAAGACTTGTTACTCTTTATGTTAGGAGGCGCAAATGATTAAACCTGATTTGTTTGATGTAGTAGAACTATTAGTTGATATTTCTGAATTAGGACTTCAAGCAGGCGATCGCGGTGCTATTGTAGAAAAATACAGCGATCGCGCTTATGAAGTCGAATTTACAAATCCAGAAGGGGAAACTCTTGCACTGCGTACCCTCTCTCCTGAACAGTTTATTGTAGTCTGGCAAGCTAAAACACAAACTTGGGTATCTATTAGCGATCGCATTACCGCCGCCGTTCAAACACTTTCAGAAGAAAGACAGCAAGAAGTCTTAAATTTTACCCGTTCCTTGTATAAAAATTAGTTTAGAGGTTTATGAAAAAAGCTAAAATTTATTATGCCAGAATGGATGAGTTTTGGCGGAAAGAAGAAAAGTTAGATTATTTAGAAAAGCTTCAACATATTGGTAATGTGGAATGGCAAGAAATTAAACCTGATAAAAAGCAGAATTGGTTAACGGGTGAATTAGAAGATGATTTTGAGGCGTTTATTCCATTGGGAACTAAAGAAACCAAATCAGCTAAAGGAGATGTAAGTGATTGTATTTTTAAGTTGTTTAGCAATGGAGTTAAAACCAATCGAGATGTTTGGGCATATAATTTTAGCCCTGGAGAGATTTCAGCAAACATTCAACGAATGATTGATACTTATAATGAACAGCTAATCCAATGGAAGCAGAAAGGCGATAAATCTCTTAATATTGACGATTTTCTTACCTGTGATGACACGAAAATAAGTTGGTCGGGGGACTTAAAAGAACATTTAAACAAAGGGGTTATAATTCAATATAACTCCGATAGATTAAGGCTATCCATTTACCGACCATTTACAGTTTTTTGGCTTTATTTTGATCGTTATTTAAACAACAGACGCTACCAATTTCCATCAATATTTCCAACTCCTAAAAGTGAACAAGATAATTGGGTAATTTGTTTAAGTAGTATAGGTAATCATAAACCATTTCATTGTTTAATGGTTAGATATATTCCTGATTTACATTTAACAGGTGACTCTCAATGTTTCCCCTTCTACACCTACGATGAAGACGGAACAAACCGCCAAGAAAACATCACAGATTGGGCATTAGAACAATTTCGCAATCAATACAAAGATACCCAAATTACCAAATGGGATATCTTTTATTATACATACTCAATTCTTCATCATCCCGACTACCGAGAACGCTACGCCGCCAACCTCAAACGAGAACTTCCCCGCATACCCTTCGCCCCAGAATTTCACCCCTTTGTAACCGCAGGAAAACGACTCGCAGAAATTCATATTAACTACGAACAACAGCCCGAATATCACCTAAAACATATCGAAAATAAAGACTTACCGATAGATTGGCGTGTCGAAAAAATGCGCCTTTCCAAAGACAAAACCCAACTCAAATATAACGACTTTCTCACCCTAACAGGAATTCCCCCAGAAGCATTTGAATATCGCTTAGGAAACCGTTCCGCCTTGGACTGGATCATAGACCAATATCAAGTAAGCATTGATAAACGTAGCGGAATTACAAACGATCCCAATCGCCTTGACGATGAAGAATATATTGTTAGGTTAATTAAAAAGGTGATTACTGTGAGTTGGGAAACCGTTAAAATTGTTAAAAATTTACCCGATTTAGGATTGCCTAATGATTGATAGTTTAATCAATGGTCTGATGCACCGACTATCGATTGAGTTTTACCCGACATGGCGATCGCTTCTCCGGCACTTTTCCAAGCAGCAAAACTCGGCGGAAAACCCTGTACATTATCATAGCCCAAAAGATGTAATGTCATCACTCCCATCGCCGAACGATAGCCCGTAGTGCAGTATACAACAACCGGGCGATCGCTTGGAATTTTATCGAGATTTTCTGCTAAAGTTCGGATGGGAATATTAATCGCATTCGGAATATGCCCAGACTGATATTCAGAAGATTCTCGCACATCAACTAACAACAGTTGACGACTGTTCAACAAGCTTTTTAATTTTTCAACACTACCAATGGTATAATATCCTGATGGAATCGAAGTCAGAAATTGATCGACTTCTAATTCCAGATCGGGGAATGTGTTAGGTTGAGTGACTGTTGCAGCCCAGAGGGAGTTCTGTTCAACGCCTAAAAATAAGTAAAGCAATAATGCGAGTCCGAGTAATGTTTTTTGAAGTAATTTTTTGAATGACATAAAAACTTGTTCCTGTTTATTGGAGTTTGCTGAAATTGTGAATTCAATTACTTGGTTGTTTCCAGTCCGAGACGTTTCCACTCGACCATTCCACCCGTAATATTAAACACCTGAGTAAATCCGGTTTTTAGTAATTGATTAGCTGCAATCGGGCTGCGGTGGGCGGTTAAACAAATAACAGCGATTGGTTGTTCTTTAGGTAATTGCCGAAACCATTCAGGCAGCATCCAACGCCATCCCAATCCCAAGCCCATTAAGATGCGGGGTAAGCTGAGATTACGAGTATTAGAAGCATGACCCGTTTTGTATTCTAATTGACTGCGAACATCGATTAATAAAGGAAGATTAGGTTGGTTAATAAACTCTGTTGGTGACAGATTGATCACCGATTGCTGATCAGTCGTTAATATTGACATCATGCACCTCTCTACAAATCGCTTTTACTAAGGGGAAATTTCCCAAAAATGCTGCCATCCCATGAAATGCTAAACCCACCAGGGCTGTTTTCCAGTGCGGGGATCTGTTTCTGTCCAGGGTAAGATCAAAATGCTGTTTTCAATAACCGCAACCTGAACAATTTTGAGTGGAAGAGGTGCAGGACCTCTGATCACCGAGCCATCGGGGGCGTACAGAGAACCATGACAGGGACATTGAAATTCCTGTTCTGTGGGATTCCAGGGAAAAGTGCAGCCCAAGTGAGTGCAATTATCGACAATCCCAATCACATCCAGGGTATTGTCTTCTTTGACGATTAGATAGGTCGGTTCACCCGCCAAACCTGCAACCAAAGCGCGGGTACCAGGTGGCTCTGCTAAGATTTGCGCGGCGGGAATGGGGTTTCCCAAAACATCTTTAGCAAGAATTGCACCCCCAACCCCAGTTTTTTCGGGAATTGGGATGATAAATTTTCCGGCTACATAGAGGATAGAACTTGTGGTAGCTGCAACGGTTGCTCCGGTGAGAAAGTTGAGTAGCTGCCGCCTTGAAAGGGATGGACTGTCGATAGGAAGGATACTATCCATAGGGTTTTTCAAAAAAAATTGTTAATTTGTGAACCGATTGCAAAAACTTGGCTACCGTAACACAGGTCTTCCAAGACAATCTCACTTTAGTTTACCATATAACTAACAAGTTATACAAATATTGAGTAGATTGAGTGGGTAATCAAGACAGGAGTGATCATAGGTTTGGGTAGGTTGGAGATGGCTAAAATGAGTTTGTTGTCTTTTAATTTCAAAATTCCCACGTTCAATCTGTAGTGTGCGTCAGATTTTCAAGTCAATAATCTAATCACGGGGTTAATTGTTTAATGTACCCGACGGACGAAAATATCATAATCTTCAAGAAGAATTCTGTAGGGTGCATCAGATTTTCAAGTTAATGATCTAATCACGGGGTTAATTGTCTGATGTACTCTAGGACTCGAACAGATGATATAGTTTATACTGTATACAGTATTCAAGTGTATACAGTATTCACCGAAGGACAGCGTTAATGGAAATTCAGGAACTTAAAGCTTTAATTAAAGAGAGTGTGCGGGAAGTTTTACGAGAAGAAAGACTATTACTTTCTCAGACTTTGATTCCCTACGTCAGTGAAAAAGAACAAAAAGAACTAGATGAAATGTTTGGTTCACCGTCTGACTATGAAGATGAAGAATCAGTTGATATGACAGATTGGGTGAAACATGGGCATAAAATTTCGTAAGAACGCGATTAAATTTTTAGAAAAGGCAAATCTTGAAGACTCGGCGAAAATCGGAGAAAAACTCAATCAAATCCTGACTTTTGTTGAGGAACAGGGGATTATTCCTTTTACAGAACTTGACATCAAAAAAATGAGGGGAAATTGGGAAGGATTTTATCGACTGCGTATTGGTAAAATTAGAATTGTCTTTCTAGTCGATATTGATTCTGCTGAAATTGAAATTTACACAATTGGGACAAGAGGAGATATCTATAAAAAGTGATGAATCATCATTATAGTATTTTTATTCAATGGTCAGATGAAGACCAAAAATATGTAGTGAGTTTGCCCGAATTTGGCCCCTACGCTCATACACACGGAGAAACCTACGCAGAAGCACTCAAGAATGCAGAAGAAGTTTTAGAACTTTTAATTGCAGAATACCAACAATTAGGAAGATCCCTTCCAAAACCTTTAACAGTGGTTTCTTCTTAAGTCATTTCTCACTTTAAACCAGAATCATGCAAGCGTCTTGCTTGTTGAAATCTAGAAATCTATCGAAATTGATCGGGTTATCGGTGAAAAGGTTGACGAAAATATCATAATATTAGATAGTAGATAGAGGTTAGCTTGGATAAACACGTTCACCCTTCACCTGAGTAACTGCCAACAAACACCTGATCAATTATAAATCGATGACCACAGAACAACCCCTCGGTTCCGTTATTCAAGGTTCCCTCACCAAAGGCTTAGAAGTTCGACTCAATGCTGATATCTCTGTCGAAGATATGAGAGTCGGGAAATTTTTAGTCGTGCGCGGTTTGCGATCGCATTTTTTCTGTCTCTTGACAGATGTTTCCTTGGGAACCAATAATCTGCGAATATTAGCCAATCCCCCGCAACCCAGTGATGATTTTTTGCAAGCCATTCTCGCAGGAAATAGCACCTATGGGACGATAGAATTAACCCCGATGTTAATGCTAAATCAGGCGGATGTACAATCAGAAGAAATGCTTCGTCGCCAACTCGAACAACAACAAGACAATCAAAAGAATGGTCATTTAACCCTTGCTTCCTTTCAAACCAATACAAACAGCGATATTCAACTTCTCCCGGTAAAAACTATTCCCACTCATTTTTCCCAGGTTTATGAAGCCAGCGAACGCGATTTTAGGGTGATTTTTGGCTGGGAAGATGACCCCCATCGTCGTAATTTTGCTATCGGTAAACCCATTGATATGGATGTTCCCGTCTGTGTGGATTTAGACCGAATGGTTGAACGCAGTAACGGGATTTTTGGTAAATCAGGGACGGGGAAATCGTTTTTAACCCGGCTATTATTATCGGGAATTATCAAAAAACAAGCGGCTGTTAATCTTATTTTTGATATGCACTCCGAATATGGTTGGGAAGCGGTTTCTGAGGGTAAAAAATTCAATACGGTTAAAGGTTTACGTCAACTGTTTCCTGAACGAGTTGAAGTGTATACCCTTGACCCCGAATCAACGAAACGGCGAGGAGTAAGAGATGCTCAAGAATTGTATTTGAGTTATGATCAAATTGAAGTTGAAGATATTAACTTAGTGCAGCGTGAGTTAAATCTATCTGAGGCGAGTTTAGATAGTGCCAATATTCTCCGCAGTGAATTTGGGAAGTCTTGGATTTCTCAATTATTATCGATGACGAATGAGGAAATTCAACTGTTTTGTGATGAAAGGCGGGGTCACAAAGGGTCTATTATGTCGCTTCAGCGAAAACTGTTGCGGATGGAGAATTTAAAATATATGCGTCCGACTTCTCCGTTTAATTATATTGACCGAATTTTGCAGTCATTAGATGCCGGAAAAAATGTGATTGTTGAGTTTGGAACTCAGTCGGATATGTTATCCTATATGTTGGTGACGAATATGATTACTCGTCGAATTCATGCCTCTTATGTTCGCAAAGCTGATCGATTTCTTTCGTCTAAAAATCCCGTCGATAGACCTCAACCTTTGGTGATTACGATAGAAGAAGCCCACCGTTTCTTAGATTCTGCCATTGTCCGTTCAACGATTTTTGGCACCATTGCGCGAGAGATGCGAAAATATTTTGTGACGCTGTTAGTGGTTGACCAACGACCATCAGGAATTGATGCAGAAGTGATGTCTCAAATTGGCACAAGAATCACTGCTTTATTGAATGATGATAAAGATATTGATGCGATTTTTACTGGGGTTTCAGGCGGTCAAAATTTACGTTCAGTTTTGTCGAAATTAGACTCTAAACAACAGGCGTTAGTCTTAGGTCATGCGGTTCCCATGCCTGTCGTGATTCGCACTCGTGCCTATGATGAACAATTTTATCGCGAAATTGGTGATACAGCTTGGGAAGAAATGCCGGATGAGGAACTGTTTGAAGCCGCAGCATCAGCGATGGATGATTTAGGGTTTTAAATTCTATTCGATTGGAGATTAAAAACCCGGTTTCTGACAGAAACCGGGTTTTTGGGATGTCAGTTTCCGTTTAATTGGGTAATCTACAATAGAGAAGCAAAGCGGTATTAGTGGAGATTAAAAACCCGGATAGCGATATAAACCGGGTTTTTGAGATGTCAGTTTCCGTTTAATTTTGTACGGTAGAATAGGGAACCAATACAGTCTGAGTTGAGACTAAATCACTGGCTAGAGTCATTTTGTTTTTATCGAGAACACCGATTATTTTACGCGGGTTATCGGGATGAACAACAGGAAGTAGAAAAAGACCTCGGACTCTCATTTGTTCAAAGGCTTCACTGACTGAATCTTCTGGATGAACATAGAGAATTTCTGAGGTACAAATCTCGCCAATCTTTAAGTTCATTTCGCTTAAAGTATGCTCAAAATTTGCTTTTTCACTCAAAATTGACTGTATTTGTATCAGATTTCGCTTAATATCTGCTAAGGTAATCACACCGACTAAGAGTTTGGTTTCATCAACCACTAACGCGGTATGACATTTAGCTTGAATCATTTTTTGACCTGCTTCGATCAAAGAAATTGAGTCTAACAAGGTTAAATAAGAGAAATCCATGAGTGTTGCAATAGGAACTTTTTGCAAAATTTCTTGTTCGTTTTGCTGGGCTAAATTCATTCCCATTTGTTGCAAATTTAAACCCGCAACAGAACTTTTTGCTTTAATGCAATCCATCAGCGCAATACTCACCCCGACTGTTACCATTAAGGGTAAAATAATCAAGTAGTTGCGAGTCATTTCAAACAAGAGTAAAATCGCCGTTAGTGGCGCTCTGACACTACTGGCTAGAACTGCTGCCATTCCCACTGTTGCGTAGGCGGCAGGGGGGGCAATTTCAACAAAATCAGAGGGTAAAATTAACCCCAATACATGACCATAAATTGCTCCTAAACAAGC
Source organism: Limnoraphis robusta BA-68 BA1 (assembly GCF_034932365.1). NCBI lineage: Bacteria > Bacillati > Cyanobacteriota > Cyanophyceae > Oscillatoriales > Sirenicapillariaceae > Limnoraphis > Limnoraphis robusta. Next base: position 190,191 of record NZ_JAYGHR010000062.1, read on the forward strand.
GCCCAAAAACATCGCAGGTGCAAAGACACCCCCAACAAAACCACTCCCTAGACTAATTGTCGTTGCAATTAATTTAAAGATTAACAGTAAACCTAATAATAATAGGGGAAATCTTTCACCTTGTAAGATGATTTCCAGGGTTTGATAACTAACCCCTAACGTTTGAGGAAGTTTGAGAGCGATTAAGCCAATGATTATTCCACCCAAAGCGGGTTTCAAGAAAGGTGGAATTTTACCCAAAAAACTTAAATAGCGAATCTCTCCCTGAAAACAAGCTCGCATCCATTTAATACCCTGGGTATAAGCTAAAGAGACACAACTCGCCAGTACACCTAAACCGACATAAAATATCCATTCCCAAGAACTAATAACTTGATAATCTGGTAAAATAAAAGCCGGATGAACGCCTAAAAAAATACGAGAAACAATCGAAGAAAAAACCGCCGAGAGCAAAATTAAACTGGTGGCTGGAGCTGTGAAAAATGTTGCTCCGAGTACCACTTCTAAAGCAAAAAAAACACCCGCAATTGGAGCATTAAAACCTGCCGCGAGTCCGGCGGCTGCTCCTGCACCTAATAATAAGCGATAACGTTCTTGGGAAACTTGAAAAAATTGAGCGTATAAAATTCCAACGTGAGAACCAATTTCTACACTGGGACTTTCTGGCCCTAATGAGGCGCCTGTTCCCAAAGAAATAGCGGCAGCTAACATTTTAACGAAGGGTCGTAAAGGCGTGATATCTTGTACTCTCGCGTTGGTTAATAGGGTGGAAAAATCCTGTCCCAAAATTTTAGGAAACAGCCAACGCATTACTCCAATCATTAAGCCGCCTAAAACGGGAATTAAGGCGAGTGTCCAGGCTCCCCAGGTGTAAATTAGACTCATTAATCCCTCAAAGCTGAGGCTATAGAAGAAGTTAATCAGGGTATGAAATAATACCATTAAGAGTCCTGAACCTCCACCCACTAATAAGGCGGAAATGAAGACGAGGGATTCGGGAGAGGGACGCCAACGATTGAGGAAATGAGTAGAGGAAGGAGAAAGGGAGAGGATTTTGGGTTCAGAGGGAAGCAGAACTTTTGGGGGTGGGGAAGTGGTAACAGTCATCTTTCAAAAAGCATTCTCAAAGTTCAAGGAATACAGGAATTTAAAATAGAGATTTTATCTTCATCTCCCAATATCCCCAACCCGGAAAAAACGAGTAGGGGTACAAGGACTATGGATGAAGACTATAGGAATTGGACAAAAAACTTACTGGGTCTCCCCTGTTTTCTTTTTTGAGTCTCTGTGTTGATTCCCTTCGCTGTGATTGAACGGAATCAGACAGATATCAGGGGCCGTAGTACCAGGTCAGCCTGTCTTTCGCAAGTTTTTGGACTGCGATTAACATTCCAAGAGACAAACCACCACTGCATCGAATCAGAAACGGGTGGTGAGGTGGAGAGTGAGCTGAACTCCAATCGCGAAAAGTTGATTCGTATTCTCCTATTCTTGATTCTAATTTAGCTTAAATTGCATCCGTTTGACAACCTAATTTGAGGTGAGTTTTCCCAACTGAAAGTATTGCGGTTTTCTTGATCTGTTTGTTGAGATCCGAACGAATTTTAAACCCCCTCAAGTTTTAACCCCATGATGGATAGGTAAAGGAAAAGTTATACCCGCAGTCCATTTTTCTTAAATCGCGGATGTGAGTTGAGATTGTAGAACTGACCCTTTTCACGCCGCCTTAGAGCTAGAAGTGAGTTCACTCTCAGTCTAAGCGTCCAACTTCAGAAAAAGCCTCATTGACAGGAGCTTGAGATCACTAACCCGAAGGCATCTCTCTCTCCAGGGGGTAATTCTCTGACAACAGATTAAGAAATACCAAAGTGCATCCTATTTTACGAATAGTTGAGGTGTATTATACAACAATACAAAAACCGTTAATAACATTCAGAGAAAAATGATTTTGATTTTCGTAAGCGGCAACTTGGGTCACTATTGCTAGGCTGGGAATTCCGGAAGTGGGACGGGTGACAATGGTGATTGTATTAAAGGCGGTGAATATTCCGATTACAGGAATTTGGCCGATTGTGATCGGGGATTGGTTTTTGGATCGCTATCGTACCAGATAAATATCTGGGGTGATGCTGTCGGTGTCAGTGCGATCGAACCCTAGCCCGAAAACCACCGAATATTCTTGTAGATGAAATTAAGCTTCCTGATCCGGCGATCAAGTCGGTCTGGAGAAAGGGGATACTCAAGGCGGTAGAGGCTTAGTTCAAAAAATTTGCAATTTGCTCAGGTCAAAAATTCAATATTAAGGTATAATGCTTTTTTCTGTTGATCCATTCTGCTGTCATGGCCTTCAGTGCGATCTGTCAATTTTGGAGACGTTTTCAGGTGATCAGGTACATTTCAACCGTTCAAACCCTAACTTGTATCCGAAAAGCTAAAAGCGGATTGCTGATTGTTCACATCCCTGTTTTTGGAGAGGATCACGTTCTCCCCAAATCAGAGCGGAATGTTTAGCACTCAAAGTTCCCAGATATTGGTAACAGTGGTGAGGAGGTTCAGATCTTCAGTGTAAATACGGATTGTGTGAGGAAAACAAGCAGAAAATAGTTCGGTTTTCTCGCATTCATTCTTCTGATAGATTTCAACTGTTTCTGGGCATGATAGTAAGTAAAGATAGAGTAAAGATAGAGGATGATTTACACAGAAAACCGAACAATGAATAGCTTGACTCATCCCCCATTATTCATGTAATAATGTAAAGGGAAGTAAAGGAGAAACAGATTTCTAGTTGGAACAAAATCCAACCGAGGGAAAAGCGGGGGTTGTTGCAGTCGAATAGCTTCTCGGAAGTCGAGGAACGATCAGACTCTTGAAGCGCAAGCCAATTACATATTGATTGCCAATTGAACTTACATCGTACTACGGTCGTCTAATAAAATTGAGTTAAACGATTACGGGAGGGAACCTGAGATACTATCGCAGCCTGTCGAGCGTTCCGGCTCCCCTGTCAAAACATAGAGTAGAAATCCCACAGGGTTAGACTTTCTACCAGTTTAAAAGAGAACCAACTCTGACGTTCTTTCCTACTCATTGTTGATCAGTCGAGTAGACTCACTACCCATTTTGATTCTGTTAAGGGAGTTTAATTTAAAATCATGGCTAAGGTAAACAATCTCAAAAAAGATCAATCCATCAAACGGAACACTCGACCAGGGGTTTCAGCAGACACCGTGCGGACTTATCTGCATGAAATTGGTCGTGTTCCCTTGCTGACTCAAGAAGAAGAAATTCACTTCGGCAAGCAAGTTCAACACATGATGAAGCAGTTGGAAGCTAAAGAGCAACTGACGAAAACCCTGGGTCACGAACCTACAAAAACCGAGTGGGCGAAAGAAGTCGAATTAACGGAAGAGGAACTTGATAAAGTCATTGTTAGCGGTCGTCGCGCCAAACAAAAAATGATCGAAGCGAACCTACGTTTAGTCGTTTCAATCGCCAAAAAATACCAAAAGCGCAACATGGAATTCTTGGATTTAATTCAAGAAGGAACCCTCGGTTTAGAGCGAGGCGTCGAAAAATTTGACCCGATGCGGGGTTATAAATTCTCCACCTACGCTTACTGGTGGGTTCGACAAGCCATTACTCGGGCGATCGCTCAAAATGGTCGAACGATTCGTTTACCGATCCATATCACCGAAAAACTGAACAAAATCAAGAGAGTTCAACGGGATCTCGTCCAAAAATATGGTCGTAACCCAACACCGACGGAAATTGCAGAAGCGCTAGAGTTAGAACCCTCTCAAATTCGGGAATACTTACTCGCTTCTCGTCATCCGATTTCCCTCGATCTGCGAGTCGGAGATAACCAAGACACCGAACTCCAAGAACTCCTCGAAGACGAAAGTGCTTCTGCTGATAGCTACGTTACCCATGAACTGCTGCGTCAGGATCTCAAGAGCCTGATCGACGAACTCACCCCGCAACAACGGGAAGTCATTCTCCTCCGCTATGGTTTAGAAGATGGTCGCGAACTGTCCCTCTCTAAAGTTGGCGCTCGGATGAATATCAGCCGTGAACGGGTTCGTCAGCTTGAAAACCAAGCACTGAACCACCTGCGTCGTCGGAAGTCTCAAGTGCGGGAATATCTGGCTAGCTAGTTCACAATCCCTCTCTACCCCCTACCAACCCCGAGGATCGAAGTTCCCTCTCCTCACCCCCCACTCCCCAACCCCCCCTTTTTAAGGGCAGGGCCGTTTCAAAGTCGATAAACATTTGCTTAGAACCTCTCCCCCAACCCCTCTCCTATAAGGCGAGGGGAGTATTTTTTTTGATTAATAAGTATATCAAAATATTAATTACTCCTCCTTCCCTTGCAGGGAAGGGGGTTGGGGGGTTAGGTCATCAAATTTAGGGTCGAGAATGAAACAGCCCTGCCTTTTTAAGGGGGGATCAAGGGGGGATCAAGGGGGATAGAGAGGGTTAAGGTGAGATCAAATGAACTAATACTCGATCCCCGGTTGAGCTTTAACCCCTTGTTCTCTGAAAGGGTGCTTAACCAGGGTCATTTCTGTTACCAGATCGGCTCGTTCAATTAACGCAGGGGGTGCGCCTCGACCTGTTAAAATAACGTGAGTGTCTTCCGGTTTTTCGGCGAGTCCCGCTAAAACGGTTTCAACTGTCAAATATCCTAATTTGATCACCACATTAATTTCATCGAGTAAAACCAACTTAAACTCAGCATTACGGATAAAAGATAAACCCATTTCCCATGCTTGTTGCGCCTTTTCGATATCGCGATCGCGATCTTGAGTTTCCCAAGTAAACCCCTCACCCATCGCGTGAAACTCCAACTGATCCGACCAACGACTAAAAACCGCTTTTTCTGCGGGTTCCCAAGCGCCTTTGATAAACTGAATAATCCCCACCCGATAACCATGACCCAGCGATCGCATCACCATTCCTAAAGCGGCGGTTGTCTTTCCTTTCCCATTCCCCGTATGAACGATAATTAAGCCTTTCGTCTGCGACGCCTGGGCGACTCGTTGTTCCTGAACTTGTTTGCGTCGCTGCATTTTCAGGCGATGTTGTTCAGAGGTTAATGTCGTATCCGTTTGAGAGTCCATAGCTTTTATGTTCTACATTCGATTAAACTACTATCATAGGTTTTCAGCTTCAACAATGCGATCGCGTGCTTATTTAACCACCAAGACACCAAGAACACAAAGATGTTTTAAGCTGGCTCTTTGCTGATTGCTATAGATTATCCATTTTTTGTTTCAACCATGCGATCGCGTGCTTATTTAACCACCAAGACACCAAGAACACAAAGATGTTTTAAGCTGGCTCTTTGCTGATTGCTATAGATTATCCATTTTTTGTTTCAATCCTGCGATCGCGTGCTTATTTAACCACCTAGACACCAAGAACACAAAGATGTTTTAAGCTGGCTCTTTGCTGATTGCTATAGATTATCCATTTTTTGTTTCAACAATGCGATCGCGTCTTTATTTAACCACCAAGACACCAAGAACACAAAGATGTTTTAAGCTGGCTCTTTGCTGATTGCTATAGATTATCCATTTTTTGTTTCAACCATGCGATCGCGTCTTTATTTAACCACCAAGACACCAAGAACACAAAGATGTTTTAAGCTGGCTCTTTGCTGATTGCTATAGATTATCCATTTTTTGTTTCAACCATGCGATCGCGTGCTTATTTAACCACCAAGACACAAAGAACACAAAGATGTTTTAAGCTGGCTCTTTGCTGATTGCTATAGATTATCCATTTTCAGCTTCAACAATGCGATCGCGTGCTTATTTAACCACCAAGACACCAAGAACACAAAGATGTTTTAAGCTGGCTCTTTGCTGATTGCTATAGATTATCCATTTTCAGCTTCAACAATGCGATCGCGTCCTTGTTTTTTGGCTTCATAGAGAGCGATATCCGCCTTGCTAATTAAAATCTTAAATGAATCTTCCGGTTGAGGAAGCAGAGAACACACACCAAGACTCACCGTTACAAATTGACAGACTGTAGATTCCGCATGAGGGATTTTGAGTTGATGAATTTCTGAGCGAATTAATTCGGCTACTTGTTTAACGCCTTCTATTTCAGTATTGGGTAAAATTACAGCAAATTCTTCTCCTCCATAACGAGCGACAAAATCAGCCGGACGCTTAACAGCATTGCGGATCGCTTGAGCAATTTCTCGTAAACACTGATCTCCGGCTTGATGTCCGTAGTGATCATTATAGTTTTTGAAATAATCAATATCTGCTAAAATGAGTGATAGAAAGACTTTTTCTCGTTTGGATCGATGCCATTCTTGTTCGATATAGTGATCAAAGGCTCGACGATTCGCCACTTGAGTTAAAGAATCGGAAATCGCTTGTTGATAGAGATTTTGGCTGGTTTGATTGAGCAAGACTTCCCATTCTTTGCGTTCGGAAACATCTCGAATTGTCATCGAAAAACCATCCTCATTTTTAACAACAATCACCGAATACCAGTGGAGGGTATTATTCTGTTCAAAACGAAACTCTTGATTGAATGATTCTCCCGTTTCGACCACTCCAACCAATAGATAAAATAAATAGGGATCGAGTTGATCTATCATTGTTTTTAGCAGCCGTTGACCCACTAAGTTGTCTTGATGCTGACCGACCATTTGAGAAACCACTGGATTAGCAACAACACAGCGAAAATAGGCGATTTTTCCCTGAGCATCTCGGACGGCTTTAAAAGCTGCAATTCCATCGGGAGAACTATTTAAAACACTGGCTAAAAGCGCTCTTGATTCACTAAGAATTTTTTCCACGTTTTGACGGCGTTCGATTTCTTGGGTTAGTTCTATTTTTTGACGTTTGAGTGTGAGTTGATTTTCGATCCGAGCCACAAGTTCTTCATTATTAAAAGGTATAGAAATATAATCGACACCGCCCACTTGAAACGCTTGTATTTTGTCAAATAATCCCTTAACACCACTCATAAAAATAATCGGAATATCTACAGTTTTTGGATTATTTTTGAGGCGATTACACAATTCATAACCCTCCATTTCAGGTTGAACCAGATCTAATAAAATAAGATCGGGACAATCCGATTCCGCCTTTTCTAGTCCTATACTTGCAGTTTCAGCTTTGATCGGAGTATAACCATAACTGTTTAACATTTCTGCTAAAAAGTTTAAGCTCTCAAGTGAATCAGCTACAATTAAGATACTCCCCAATAGGTTGTTATTTCTCGGATAAATCATGGCTTATCTTGCACCGCTTTTACCTGTAAATCTTAACAAACTAACCACTAAATATTTCCAAGAAAGATGAGGGAAAATAGCCATTCTAAAAAATAGGTTTTACAAACCCAAAAATCTAGGGTTCCTTGACATGAGGATTATTAGGATAGACTGTCTCTAGTCTCTAAAGACAGGAACAGACTGATGCTGAGAATTTAAACAGTTGACTCAGAGGGGAACCAAACCAATTTTAACTCAAAAAATAGAGCTTTTCCAAACCGAATATACAGCACTCGCGGTTCGAGGATGGCATGAAGTCCAAAACTTATCTCTTTAAGGCAGCTATACGATCAGCAGAAGTCAGAAGAAGGTATACTTCACTCAATCTATTTCCACTTTTCCCACACTGATTTCAGCTTGAAATCGATTGTTAAGAAATCCTGAGAACTGCTCAATAGAATAACGGCTCATTTCAAGGGAAAATAGAGTAATAATAGCAGTCATCTCCTCTTTTAGGAACGGCGAACCCTTAAAATCAAACAGACTGTTACCAGATAAACCCTTATGTTAACTGTTGATCAAGCCGAATCAATTATTTTGGACTTAGTACAACCCTTGCAGAGTCCCCAAGATATCGAAACCATCGATCTCTGCGCCGCTTTAGGGCGAGTGTTAGCGACTCCTGTGATCAGTCACCTCGATTTTCCCCATTGGGATAACTCCGCGATGGATGGGTATGCGGTACGTCATGCCGATATTAAAGGAAGTACCGCTAATCATCCCATAACCCTAAAAATTGTCGAAGAAATTCCCGCCGGATATCAACCCCAACGTAGTCTACAACCCAGAGAAGCCGCCCGTATTTTTACAGGGGCTTGTTTACCTGTCGGGGCGGATACCATTGTCATGCAGGAAGACACCCAACGCCTGGGGAATCACGTTACCATTTTTAACTGTCCCCCTCCTCAAGCCTTTGTGCGTCGTCAGGGTTGCTTTCACAAAGCCGGAGACTTGCTGTTAACGCCGGGAATTCCTTTAGATGCGGCAGAAATCGCAGTATTAGCGGCGAGTCAATCTGTCCAAGTTCCGGTTTATCGACGGGTTAAAGTGGCTATTTTTTCCACAGGTGATGAATTAGTCACCCCCGATCAACCCTTAGAACCTGGACAATTGGTGGATTCTAACCGTTATGCGTTGACAGCGTTGATGCTGAAAATGGGCGTAGAACCCCTCAATTTTAGCATTGTGCGAGATCGCCCCCAAGCCTTAAAACAGACTATTTCTCAAGCCATTAATCAGGCGGATGCGGTGCTTTCGACAGGCGGTGTTTCGGTGGGAGATTATGATTATATTGAACAAATTCTCAGCGAATTAGGCGGTAAAATTCACGTCCAGTCTGTCGCCATTCAACCCGGTAAACCGTTAACGGTGGCGAAATTTCCCGATTGTGTTTATTTTGGCTTACCGGGAAATCCGGTTTCCGCTTTAGTCACCTGTTGGCGATTTATCCTGCCTGCTTTGAGGAAACTTTCGGGGTTAAAATCCGAGTATTATCAACCTGTTTTTGTCAAAGCGCGATCGCTGAATCTTTTACAGTCTAAAGGAAAACGAGAAACCTATCTTTGGGGTAAACTGAGTGTTAACCAGGGTGAGTATGAGTTTCAACTCGCCGAGGGAACTCATAATAGTGCAAATTTAGTTAATCTCGCCCAAACGACAGGTTTAGCGGTTTTACCTGTTAATTGTACACAAGTTGAGGCGGGAGATTTTGTTCAAGTGTTGCAAGTTTAAGTTTTTGAAGAAATAAAGGGAACTATGCGTGTTTTAATTGTTGAAGATGATCCGATGATGCAACTTGGGTTAGAACAGGTTTTATCCAATCAGCCGAATATTAGTTTGATTGGGATTGAAGAAGATGGTTATTTAGCCGTAGAAACAGCTTTAAAAGAAAAACCAGATCTGATTTTAATGGATATTGGTTTACCTCGGATGGATGGGATAGAAGCCACGAAAAAAATTAAACAGGCTTTACCCGAAATTCGCATTGTGATGTTAACTTCTCATACCGCAGAAACCGAAGTGATAGCCGCGTTATCGAGTGGGGCGGATGCTTATTGTATTAAAGGGGCGAGTATTGATCGGCTTTATGCGGCGATCGAAGCGGCGAGTGATGGGGCGACTTATCTTGATCCGCAAGTCGCGAGATCTGTTGTGAATCATTTACAACAACCAACGCCTCAAAATGATCGGAAAAATACGAATTTATCGCCTCGGGAGTTTGAGGTTTTGCAGTTGATGGTTGAAGGGAAAACCAATGTAGAAATTGCTGAAGAATTATACTTGAGTCCGAATACGATTAAAACTCATGTTCGAGGAATTATGAATAAATTGTCGGTTGATGATCGAGTGCAAGCGGCGGTAACAGCATTGCGATCAGGATTAGTGAGTTAAGCTAAAATAGAGAACTATTTGCTGTATTTAGATCAAATTATTTAGACTCATCTAACGGTTGATAGTCCGTACAATCTTTAGCGTTTTCACTGAGGACAATAGACGGCTGAACGGCACATTTCATATAAAGATTATTGTTAAAATATTGACAATTTGTACAAGGTATTTTATGAAAAGGCTGACCGAGATAAAATTGACCTCTGACCACTTTCCGAACTTGTAAATGCTTGAGAAAGACAATAATAGAAACGATTGCTAAAAAACCCGAGGTTAGATAAACTAATCCAATTCCTTCGAGAGATTTAGAAGTTTGATCAACCGGCTTTTCAGGAATGGGAACTTCTTGTACAACCGACTCAGGCGAATTTGCTTCGTAATAGCTTACGGTTGTGAAATCAGAGATTAACATACTAGAGGGAAAGGTAATTCTATCGTTGGGCTATTAATACTATTCTCAGTATTAGACAGTTGTCCGGACGCCTGCATCTTTCTTAGGGAAGAATTCTGATTAATCTCTGTGTCTGCAAAAAGACTTATCGCAAATTGAAAAAAATCATGCTATACAAAGCCATCGGAAATTGACAGTCACCCGTGATTACAGTTATCAGTTGTAGGGATAATTCATAAATTACCCCTACAAGACTCGTGACTGATAACCGTCTAGGTTTGACTGAGGTAAGAATCAAAGAGTTTGCGGCGACGATAGCGTTTTTTCAGGAATAAAAAAGCCGCGTAGAGAATCAGGGTTTCTCCTAAAAGTTCGGAGAATTCTTCGATAGCAACTCTGACTTTCTCTGCAAAAAATAGAATAAAATCATGGTGGAATAATAATATCATGTCCGGTTGAACAGTTATAAATAAACGACAGAGGAGTCAGGAGTCAGGAGTCAGGAGTCAGGAGGAAATCAAGAAGAAGAAAGAGGAGGATTATGAGAAAGTTTTTGATCACTAATTATCCGGACATGATATAACCCTACAAACAGTTGAAACCCACCTTTAAACAGTTCCGCCCCTAATCCCCCGAGAATTAATAAGGTGAGTCCCAGCAATGCAATCAACATTTCCTGACGGTACACTCGCCACAATTTCTGAATATCTTTGTACCAAACGACAGGAGTGATGGAAAACACACCGAGATAAATCCCCATCCAGTCTCCTTTTGCCTGCGCGTAGTGCCATACTTACTGGGGATGAACTGAACCATCGGGTAAAATAGCCCCAGCGAGGATGGTACCTGTGAGTTTAACCATGATGCGATCGCCTGATCCGACTTTCGCCCCCGTTAAGTTAGCCCCTCGCAGATCCGCCCCACTTAAGTCAGCGCCTATTAAATTCGCTTCTTGTAAATTGGCATAACGTAAGTCAGCTTGGAGGAAATTCGCCCGAAATAAATTCGCCCGGTACAAACAAGCCCCATTTAAGTTAACTTTATGTAGAAAAGCATCACTTAAATTCGCATGGCTTAAGTCCGCTCCCGTTAAATTACGGCCGGAAAAATCCCTTTCTTTAAGATCCGCCCCTTTGAGATCAACGCCGCTCATATCGGGCGCGTGAGGCCGCTGATAGGGTGTTTTCGGTGGGTAATCCGTTTGAGGAGTCGGTTGAGGTTTAGGTTGAGTTACAGATTGAGAGGGACGGGGAGTGGTTGATGTCGTTGGATGAGAATAGGTTTTCGCTTGGGTTTGAGTAGACGAAGCGGAATATCCAGTGGCGCTGTGTCGAGTGGAGGATGTCGTCGAATGCTGAGGAGTGGCTTTGTATTGAGAGGTTGTGTTCCGCTTTAAAATCGAACGCAGTTTATCTCGCGCCTGGTTAATCTCCTTCAGCTTCTCTTCTGCTATTTTTCGTAATCGTTGATTCTCTTCAGGAATGCGATCCGGATGCCAAATAAATGCCAAGTCCTTATAAGCCTGATCGACCACTTCTAGAGTAGCACCGGGCTTGAGTTCTAACACGCGATAGCAATAGTTTAGTTCGCTTGGAGTCATCATGGAAGTGGCAGAAGTCACTCAAGTTTCTATTTTGGATTTTGGGCTACTTGCAATTTCAGCCCGGAGAGTTGGGATTAACCCGTTAACTGCCATTGAGACATTGGGTAAAAACGCCTGTACAGTTGCCTGAAATATAACGCTTAAAATAGCTCATTGCATTTCTTCCCTCAACTCGTTGAGCTTGTTAAACTATTTTAGCGTCTTGGTGACACTCTCACGTCAAGCGAAGCGCTGTGACGTGAGCTTCTAAGGTCGCTCTTAGAAGTTCCTGCTTCGTAGCCCGACTATTATCTAAGGCTCCACAGGCTGACACCGTGAGACCCACGGCGTTT